>JBFGRR010000080.1:0-7192 GCA_041567215.1 Acidimicrobiia bacterium
CGGACTTCTCTGCCCGCTTCACACCACCTGCATCGGGAGAGACGATGGTTATCGGACCGTTGATCTGGTCGGCGAGGTATTCGACGATGATCGGCAGCGCCGTGAGGTGGTCGAAGGGCTTCGAGATGAACCCCTGGAGCTGGCCGGTGTGGAGATCGACCGACACGAGTCGGTCGGCGCCCGCGGTCATGAAGAGGTCGCCGACCAACCGGGCCGAGATCGGCTCCCGGGGAAGGACCTTCTTGTCCTGGCGGCCGTAACCGTAAAAAGGCATCACCGCGGTGATCCGCCGCGCCGAGGCCCGCCGCAGGGAGTCGATGATCACCAGTTGTTCGAATATGGCGTCATTGATGGGGTTGCAGTGGCTCTGCATCACGTAGCAGTCGGCACCACGGACGCTGTCGGTGGGCCGCGCGTAGATCTCGCCGTTTGCGAAGGTCGAGCGCTGGAGTCCCCCGAGCCGGACGCCGAGGAGGTCTGATACCTCGTCGGCGAGCGCCAGGTTGGCGCCCCCTGAGAAGAGCATCATTCTGTTCCGGCTGATGATGTCCATTGCGGGCCCTTCCCCGGATTACCCGTCACGTTTACGGTAGCGGGCGCGCCTACGGGCCGCATAGCCGGGGATCACCCTCTGGTCGGACCGCTCGACGCCCAGGCCGTCCTCGGGCACGTCCTTGCTGATCACCGATCCTGCACCGGTGAACGCCCCCTTCCCGATGGTGACCGGCGCGACGAGCATCGTGTCCGAGCCGATGAAGGCGTCATCTCCGATGTGCGTCTCGTGCTTCTCGAATCCGTCGTAATTGCAGGTGATCGTTCCCGCCCCGACATTCGCCCTCTCACCCACGGTGGCGTCGCCCAGATAGCTGAGGTGCGGGACCTTGGCCCGCTCCCCCAACACCGTCTTCTTCATCTCGACGAACGTCCCCGCCTTGGAAGCCTTCTTCAAGACCGTCCCCGGCCGCAGGGAGGCGTAGGGGCCCACCTCGCACTCAGCTCCGACAGAGGCCGACCTCAGCACGGAGTACCAGACCCGGGCTCCGGGACCGATCGTCGAGTCCTCGCAATAGACGTCGGGACCAACCATCGCTCCGGCCCCCACGGAGGAGGCTCCGTGCAGGTGCACGCCGGGATGGAGAATGGCTCCCGCACCGACGGCAACACCATGATCGACATATGTCCGGGCGGGGTCGACGACCGACACGCCCTCGGCCATCAGCGTCTCCAGGATCGCCCGCCTGGCGACCGCCGAAGCTCCGGCGAGCTGTGCGTGGCTGTTGACGCCGGCGATCTGGGTCGCATCGGCGACGATGGCCCGCACCATCCTGCCCAGCTCGACGGATCCTGCCGCCACGTCCGTCAGGTAGTACTCGCCCTGGTCGTTGTCGGGGCGCAACTCTGCGAGACGAGCCTCCAAGTCGCCGGCCCTGAAGGCATACATGCCGGAGTTCACCTCTTTGATCTCCAGCGTGGCCGCGTCGGCATCACGTTGTTCCACGATCGCCACCACCGCTCCGTCGTCGTTGCGCACCACCCGGCCATATCCGGCAGGTTCGTCGAGGACCGCCGTGAGCACGGTCGCGGCGGCACCGCTGGAGTGGTGGCCTTCGACCAGCCTCGCCAGGGTCTCGCCGCCGATCAGCGGGGTGTCGCCGGGGATGACCAACACGGTGTGGTCTGGGTCGAGTTCGCCGATGGCCGCCATCGCCACCGCAACGGCGTGACCGGTGCCGTTCTGGGGTTCCTGCACACAGCTCGACACTCCGGCAGGAAGGGAGGCGCTCACGGCTTCGGCCTCGTGGCCCACGACCACCATCACGGCCGAGGGCCGGGTGGCGAGTGCAGCATCGAGAACCCACCCGAGCATCGGCCGTCCGGCCACCTCGTGGAGCACCTTCGCCCGCGCCGACTTCATCCGGGTGCCCTGCCCTGCGGCGAGGATCACGACCGTGTGGCTCATCCAAACTCCTCCGTGGGTTGCTGGGGGGACAGGACTCGAACCCGTACTAACAGAACCAAAATCTGCCGTGCTGCCAGTTACACCACCCCCCAAAAGGGGCCGACCCCCGGCAGCTTACCGATCGGCGCGGGTCACCCCCGCACTGCGCAGGTCCGCACCAACCGCAGCTCTCGATGGTCGAACCCGTGCGGCCTCGGCCGCCTCGTCGCGATCGCCGAAGAGGCCGAACAGGGCAGATCCGCTTCCGGACATCATTGCGCTTCGACCCCATGCTGAGGTCAACTCGGCGATCCAATCACCCAACTCGGGCCGAAGGGAGATCGCCGCCGGCGTGAGGTCGTTTCTGATCGGGCCTTCGGTGCGGAGCGCCGGCGGCACCGAGGATCCCGCAATGGTCGGACCCTCCGGTCCACCGAGAGCGTCCCAGCGCCGGTACACCTCGGCGGTCGAGAGCTCGAAGGGCGGCACGACGACGGCGACGGCAAAGCCGCCCAGCGCCGAAACCGGACCCACCCTCTCGCCGTAGCCCTCGATCCAGGCGCTCCCACCCGTCAGGAAAAACGGCACGTCGGCACCGGTCGCGGCGGCGGCATCCGACAGCTGACCGTGTTCGAGCGAGAGGAGACCTCCGACTGCGGAGATGGCGGCGGCTGCATCGGAACTGCCGCCACCGAGTCCCGCTCCAACCGGGATCGACTTGCGGAGGACCATGTGCAGCCTGGGGCGCCGCTCCCCGAGGGCATCCACCCCCTTCCAGACCAGGTTGCCCTGACCGGTGGGCAGGTCGGCCCCCTCCACCTGGAGGTGGTCGTCGTCGGAGCTGTGCAGCTCCAACTCGTCACACCACTCGATGGTCTGCATCAGGGAGCGGATCGGGTGGTTTCCGGATGCATCGGGCGGTCTCACCAGGAGGCTGAGGTTGATCTTCGCCGGTGCTTCCCAGATCTCATCCATCCCACACCTCCGCGAGCTTCAGGTAGTCGTCCGGCCCCAACTCCTCGGCGCGGGATGTCGGGTCGATTCCCGCTGCCGTGAGGATGCCGTTGGGGTCGTCCAGGAGCGACGCCAGGGACCCACGCAGCATCTTCCTGCGCTGGCCGAAGGCTGCCGCCGCAAGTTCGATGGCCCGCTCCGAACCGGCCGGCGCTTTGGACCGGTCGATCACCACCACCGCCGACTCGACGGCGGGCGAAGGGATGAACACCTGTGGCGGGACCCGAAAAGCAACCCTGGCAGAGCCGTGGATGCCGACCACGACGCTGGGAATCCCGTACTCCCGGCTTCCCGGCTTGGCAGCGAACCGCTGGGCGACCTCTCGCTGCACCATCACCACCATCCGAGTCACCTGGGGTACGTGTCGCAGGATGTCGAGGACCAAGGGCGTCCCCACGTTGTAGGGGAGGTTCGCCACCAACAGCCATTCGGGGCCCGGCAGCGCCGTGGCGAAGTCGACGTCGGCAGCATCCTCGATCCTCACCTCGACATTCGGGTAGCCGGCGAGGACCTCACGGAGCACCGGTTCGAGTGCCGCATCGATCTCGTACGCGACGACCCGGGCCCCGGTACCGGCCAGCGCCGCCGTCAAAGTACCGGTTCCGGGTCCGACCTCGACCACCCGGTCACCGGGCCCCACCCCGGCGAGCGCGACGATCTTGCGGGTGATGTTCGGGTCGGCGAGGAAGTGTTGTCCGAGCGCCTTGCGCGGTTTGATGCCATGGCGATCGAGCAACGCCACCATCTGGGAGCGGATCTGAGCCGTCACGGATGCCCGAACACCCTGGAGGCGTTCTTCGAGGTGATCGCGGCGACCTCGAGGGGATCCATACCCCAGACCGCGGCGAGAGCCCCTCCGACCAAGGCCACCCAGGCGGGTTCGTTCGGCTCCGAGCGATGGGGTGGAGGGGCGAGATAAGGGGTGTCGGTCTCCACCAGGGCGCGGTCTGGCGGCACGAGCGCAGCAGCGAGCCGGACCGTCTCTCCGGTCTCGAACGCCACCGGGCCGGCAAAGGAGAACATCGGTCCCAGGTCGAGGAAGCGCCGGGTCCAGCGCGGCCCGCCGGTCCAGCAGTGGAGAACCGAGCGAGGGCCGGCGCCGGTCTCTTCGAGGATCTCGAAGATCTCCGAGAAGGCGTCGCGGCAATGGACTATCAGCGGCTTGTCCGCCTCGATCGCCAGGGAGATGTGGTCGCGAAACGATCGGATCTGCGCTTCTCGAGGCGAGAGGTTGCGGTAGAAGTCCAGGCCGGTTTCGCCGATGGCGGAGACCACGGGAGCCAGGGCGCGGATCGAGTCGGCCTCGCTCTCCCACCGCTGCGAGTCGTGAGGATGCAGACCTGCCGTCGGACGGATCCTGCCGGGGAAGAGGGCAGCGAGATCGACCGCGGCCTGCGAACTGGCCGCGTCGATCCCCGGCACCACCACCCAATCGACGTCCTCGGCCCGCCCGAGAAGCTGTTCGGCAGGACGATCGTCGAGTTGTAGATGGCAGTGACTGTCGACCCAACCCACGGCATTGACTCTAGGAGTGCATCAAAGAACACTCCCCTTCGACCGACGCGCTCAAGGCCCCGTCGGTAAGGTGACGCAGCCCGCCAAACGGAGAGTTGATGGAGTCAGGCATCGCTCGGAAGATCGACGACCTGGGACGGATCGTCATCCCGGCGGAGACTCGCCGTCAATTCAATATCCGTGAGGGCGACCACCTCAGCATCTCGGTCGACGGGGCGTCGATAGTGCTCAAGAAAGTCGAGAGCACCTGCACCTTCTGCGGCTCCGGCGACTCCGTCAAGGCGTTCCGCGGCAAGGGGATCTGCTCGAACTGCCGGAGCGAGCTGGGCTTCTAGCCGAGCGCCTCGTAGATCTGCCGGCGGGGGTGTCCCGTCTGCTCTGCAGCGGTCCGGGCCGCGGCGGATCTCGTCGAGCCACCACCCAGTTCCGATCGGGCAATCTCGACCGCCTCATCGAACCCGACCTCCACCCGAGACGCCCCGGACACCACGAGAGTCAACTCCCCCTTCACGTCCGGGCCGGCCCAGCGCTCGACCGCCTCCTCCAGCGTTCCCCACCAGACCTCCTCGTAGAGCTTGGTCAGCTCGCGAGTGACGCACACGGCCCTTTGGGCACCGAGGTGCGAAGCCAGGTCCTCCAGGTCGCGGGTCAGCCTGTTGGCGGTCGTGAACAGCACCGTCGGGCGCGACTCGGCGGAAATCGATGCCAGCCGTCCGGATCTCTCCCGTCCCTTTCTCGGCAGGAAGCCGTCGAACACGAAACGGTCACCACCGAAGCCCGAGATGGCGATCGCCGAGGTGACCGCACTGGGGCCGGGGATGATCCTGACATCGGCGCCGACTTTCCGGGCGCCCAACACTGCACTCACGCCTGGGTCGGCCACCGCCGGCGTACCGGCATCGGTGACCAGCGCGACGTTGCGACCTGCCGCCAGGTGTGCGGCCAGTTCCACCGAGCGTTCGGCCTCGTTGCCCACGAAGTAGCTGCGCAGCTCTGCCGACAGGCCGAGCGCAGCCAGCAGCCTGCCGGTCCGCCTCGTGTCCTCGGCAAAGACCAAATCAGCAGTGGCGAGAGTTTCACGCAGCCGGGCCGAGGCGTCACCGAGGTTCCCGATCGGCGTGGCGCACAGGTAGAGGGTTCCCGCCATGTTCGAACCCTAGATAGGTGAGCCGTGTGCCCGGCTCCGGTGGGTGGCACTCGATCGGCAGTTCCAGGATCCAGGTCGCCTTTGGAACGATCAGCAGCCGCCCCGGCTCGAGCAGAGCCACCCGGATGGCCACGCCATCGGAGTCGAGGGCCGCCGCCCATATGGGAACTCTCATGCCCCAGGTGTGGATCGACCGCGCCCTGAGAAGGAGGCCGTGACCGTCCGGGGCGGGCCGGAGGCCACGCAAACGCCGTCGAAACGTGGTCGCCGCTGCCACCGGCCCCGACCTCCAGCAGGTAGCGGTCAACTCGAACATCCCCAGACCGTATCCCGTCTCCCGGGCCGTGGGAATGGGCATGGGAATCGGTGGAGTGCACGCTGATAGCCTGGCCGGATGAGACAACATCTGGAGAAGAGGACCCTGGGCACCCGAAGCGGACTGGAGGTGACCACCGTCGGCACAGGGCTGTGGTCGGTCGCCGGCAGCGAGTGGGGACCCATGGAAGACGAGGACACCCTGGCGGCGATCGACGCGTCACTGGACATGGGCGTGAACTTCTTCGACACCGCCGATGTATACGGCGGTGGCCATTCCGAGGAGCTGCTCGGTCAGGCGATGAAAGGCCGGCGAGAGCGCTTCGTCGCCGCCACCAAGATCGGGTGGATCGGATTCGACGGAGAAACGGGCCGATCCCAATACGACACGGTGGACAAGCTCATCGCCGGTGTCGAAGGATCCCTCCGCCGACTCGGTACCGATTACGTCGACGTCATCCAGTGCCACGTCAACTTCACCGAGCAGAACACTCACATCTTCATCGAGGGCTTCCGCCGGCTGAAGGAGGCTGGCAAGGTACGCGCCTGGGGGATCAGCACCGGGGAAATCGAGCCGTTGAAAGCCTTCAACGCCGACGGCGATTGCGACGTCCTCCAGATCGACTACTCCATCCTCAACCGGATTCCCGAAGCCGAGGTGCTCCCCTATTGCGAGCAGGCAGGCATCGGGGTGATCGTCCGGGGTCCACTGGCGATGGGTCTGCTCGCAGACAAGTACGACGCCGCGGCCACCTTCCCCGACGACGACTTCCGGCGCAACTGGATCTCGGACCCCGAGCAGAACGCGCAGTTCCTCCGCGACCTCGACTCGGTGGCAGCCTTGCGATCGGTCGTGCCGGCAGGTCAGACCATGGCCCAGTTCGCGCTCCGCTTCGTCGTGAGCCACCCCGCGGTCAGCACGGTGATACCCGGAGCCAAGAACGCCCGTCAGGCTCGGGCGAACGCGGCTGCCGGATCGATGCCCGCGCTCTCGGCCGACGAGAAGCGGCAGGTCGATGCGCTCGTGTCCCCTGGGGGCGGGCGCAAGATCTGGCCCGCCTGAGCGGCGAGCGCCCCTGTTCAGACCTGCAGGGCCCCTGTCGCCCAGGCCACGAGTCGGTCCAGCGGTTCGCCGGCCGCTGTCGAGGTGATCCGTGCGTAGTCGTCCTCACCCAGCTCGGCCCTGACCAGAGGCTCGTGATTCCACCAGCGTCGATGCTGGGCCCAGGGCGGCAAGTGCGACCGGCAACCACCGATGAGGC
>JBFGRR010000081.1:0-7176 GCA_041567215.1 Acidimicrobiia bacterium
CACCTCGTCTTCTATCCCGGCCTGGCGATCATGATCACCGTTCTCGGTTTCAACCTCATGGGAGACGGTCTCCGCGACGCCCTCGACCCGACACTCAACCGATGAGCGTGCAGTCGACCTCTGCCCGCGGCAGCAAAGGCGACCGCCTTCTCGAAATCAGGGGCCTCAAGACGCATTTCGACACCCGGGAAGGCGTGGTGAAGGCGGTGGATGCCGTGGACCTCCATCTCGACCGGGGGGAGGTGCTCGGCATAGTGGGCGAATCGGGATGCGGAAAGTCGGTGACCTCGCTGTCCATCATGGGCCTGATCGGCCATCCCGGTTCGATCGTGGCCGGCGAGATCATGTTCGGCGATCGGGATCTCGCTCGGATGAGCAAGCAAGAGATCCGCGAGATGCGGGGCGAGCACATCTCGATGATCTTCCAGCAACCCGCCACCGCCCTCAACCCCGTCTACCGGGCCGGTTTGCAGATCAAGGAGGTATTCGATCTGCATCGTGACTGGACCGACGAGGTCGCGGAAGAGAAGGTCATAGAAATGCTCACGAAGGTCGGGATCCCGGATCCGACGACGAGAGCGAAGGCCTACCCGCATGAACTGTCGGGCGGTATGGCCCAGAGGATCATGATTGCCATGGCTCTGGCCTGCGAACCCGAACTGCTGATCGCCGACGAGCCAACGACGGCACTGGATGTGACGATCCAGGCGCAGATCCTCGACCTGATGCGCGGCCTGCAGGAGGACTCCAACACCGCGGTCCTGCTCATCACTCACGACCTGGGCGTGGTTGCCGAAATGGCCCATCGGGTGGCTGTCATGTACGCGGGCGAGATCGTCGAAGAGTCCGACGTGCGCACCATCTTCAGCAATCCGCTGCATCCCTATACGCAGGGTCTGGTGGGTTCGATCCCGGTGTTGGGCGCCGTCAAGGATGTGCTCGACACGATTCCCGGAGTGGTGCCTTCCCTGGTCGACCTTCCTGCGGGTTGTCGCTTCGCCTCGCGATGTGTCCCAAGGGTTCAGCATGACCTGGGAGTTTGCACCGAGAAGAAACCCGCCCTGGTCGCCCTCGAAGGCAGCCACAAGGTGCGCTGCTTCCTCCATCACGATCGGGTCGAAGATGTCTGAGAACCTCGTCGAGATCCGCGACCTCGTCAAACAGTTCCCTGTCAAGGGAGGACTGCTCCAGCGCCAGGTTGCGACCGTCAATGCGGTCGCAAGCGTCAACCTCGACATCCGCAAAGGCGAAACGGTGGGACTGGTGGGGGAGTCCGGCTGCGGGAAGACCACCCTCGGCCGGATGCTCGTGCGTCTCCTCGAGCCGACCTCGGGGACCATCAAGTTCGACGGAGCCGACATCACCCACCTCAAGGGCAAGAAGCTCAAGCCTTTCCGACGGCGCGTGCAGATGATCTTCCAGGACCCTTTCGGCTCTCTCGACTCCCGCACCCAGGTCGGGGCATCCATCGAAGAGGGCCTGAGGCTGCACGGGCTCTTCGACAAGGACGAGCGGCAGGAGCGGGTGAAGGCGATCCTCGAGGTGGTTGGCCTCAATGCGGCACACGCGAGTCGCTATCCGCACGAGTTCTCCGGTGGACAGCGCCAGCGCATCGGCATCGCTCGTGCGCTGGTGCTCAAACCCGACCTGGTCATCGCCGACGAGCCGGTTTCGGCGCTCGACGTCTCCGTCCAGGCCCAGGTGCTGAACCTCTTGAAGGAGCTCCAATCCGAGCTCGACCTGACGCTGTTGTTCATCGCCCACAACCTGGCGGTGGTCGAGCACATCTCGGACCGGGTAGCGGTCATGTACCTGGGCCGGATCGTCGAGCTGACCGACCGCGACACCCTCTATCGCCAGCCGCTCCACCCGTACACAGAGGCGCTGCTGTCGGCGATCCCCATACCGGATCCCGACCGCCCACGCGACCGCCAGATCCTCGCCGGGGAGATCCCCTCACCGCTGAATCCCCCCGTTGGCTGCCATTTCCATCCTCGTTGCCCGATCGTCCGCCCCGGGCTTTGCGATGTCGAGACTCCTGACCTGATGAGCGGGCCCGAAGACCCGGATCATTTGGCTGCATGCTTTGTTCGTGCAGCCTCTCGGAAGGTGTGACCGCCGGCTAGGGACTAGCGCGAAGACGGGTCAAGGAATAGCCCTCTCGGGCCGATAGACGACTTAGATGGAACGCAGAACCCGCCTCCTCGTGAGATGGGCCGTTGCCGGTGGCGCTTTCGGCCTGCTGTTTCCGATCGTTGCCTGGCTCATCGCCGGGGGTGGATTCACCCCCTCTGCGATAGCGGAGGGACACGCAGCGCAATCGGTGCTCTGGATCGTCGATATGGCGCCATTCGTCCTGGCCGGGGCAGGCGCCCTGATCGGAGCCCAGCATGCCCGCGTCGATGCCGCTCTCACCGCAACCGACCAGCAGGTGAAGGACCGTACCGCCGAGCTCCGCACTGCCTACGACCGGCTCGAGCAGCTGATGATCTCGAAGGACCGGTTCGTGGCGATGGTCAGCCACGAGGTCCGCAATCCGTTGACGGTCGTCATGGGTTTTGCAGAGGAATTGCGTGATGGCACCCAGCGCTTCACGACCGATGAGATCTCCGACCTGGCAGGGCTGATGGCGGATCAGAGCATGGAGATCTCGAACATCATCGAGGACATCCTCGTTGTCGCGCGCGCCGACATGGGTTCTTTGACGATCGCACCCTGCGAGACCGACCTGGCCGAAGAAGTAGCGATGGTGGTGCGGGCTTGTGTGTGCGCTGCACCGGTCAGGGATTCGATCGAGGTCAAGACCACGCCGACCGTGGCTTGGGCGGATCCCGGCCGAGTTCGACAGATCATCCGCAATCTGATCACCAACGCGGTTCGCTACGGAGGAGACCGGATTTCGCTAATCGTCACCCAGAACGGCGACGAGGCGAGTATCAGTGTCTGTGACGACGGTGCCGGGATCCCCGAGGAAGATCGCAAGCGCCTGTTCGGGGCTTTCGAGCAGGCGAGCGGTGGCCCAAAGGTGTCGGGATCGATAGGCATCGGCTTGCACGTGTCACGCACGCTCGCCCGGGCGATGGCCGGCGATCTGACCTACCGATACGAGAACGGGCACAGCATCTTCGAGCTGACGCTCCCGGGGATCGTGACCTCCGACTACCAGCCACCGGTGTCGCAACTCGTCGCCGGCTGATCCAGGTCAGAGCAGCGGATTCAAGGTCGGCGGCGGTGAACTCTGTGTCACCGGACGAGGCACAGGTCATAGCTGACCGAGTCCCGGCTGTTATCTCCTCACGCGAGCCCGCTTCATGGCATTCTTGACTGATGCCGCGGCGATCTATCGAGTTGGCGAGCGTGATGCGGCGTGTGCTCATCGCGTTCGAACAAGGGGACGAGGCCACCCTAAGGAGTCTGATTCGCCCCTCGGAGGACACTCTTCTCATCGGATCGGATGCCTCCGAGTGGCTGTACGGATTCGAGGCCGTCGAGGTGTCCAGCGCCCAGGCCTCCAGGTCTGACTACTCCATGACAATCCACCGAATCGAAGCCTACGAGGACGGACATATCGGATGGGCCGCCGCAGACACCACGGCCGACTTCACAGGAAGTCTCACGGCCGAGTTTCGCATCACGGCTGTCTTTCGACTCGAGGCCGGCGTGTGGAAGGTTGTGCAGTGGCATGCATCGGTGCCGTCTCCGATCAATGAGGCTTCTGGCCGCGCCGTCCCCACGAGCCTCGGGCAACTGTTGGATGAGCTCGACGAGGATCTCGAGCGGGCATTGCGTGCCCGGTTCAAGACTTCGGTAATGACGTTCGTCTTCTCTGACATCGAAGCCTCAACCCATCACAACGAGATGGTTGGGGATGCCATCTGGGGCGATATCGTTCAGCGCCACTTCGCCGAGGTCGAGCGGGTCGCCACCGCCCACGACGGCGAGGTGGTCAAGACTCTGGGTGATGGGGCGATGATCGCGTTCCACCGTCCACTTGATGGGGTACGTGCAGCCATTGCGATCCAGCGCTCGGTTCGGCGCAAGGCAGACGGCAGGCCGTTTCGGGTACGCATCGGCGTCCACACCGGCGAAGCACTTCACGTGGATGGTGACTACCTAGGTCAGAGCGTCAACGCGACTGCTCGGCTGACAGCAGCGGCGGAGGGGGGTCAGGTTCTCGTGTCGAAAGCTGTCGTCGATGGTCTGGGTCAGCGCGACGGTCTGGAGATCGGTGAGCCGATACTTCTCGAGTTGGACGGCATCCCAGGAACAATCGCAGTGCATTCGGTCAGTCTTGATTGAGCATCCGAGAGGGGTGCTGTCCCGAGCGATGCGCAAGCCGAGATCACGAACGTCTGTCACTTCTCCAGGCGTTGACGGCTGTCCGTCAGTCCCGCATTCCAGAGTCGCTGAGAACGACGCCGTCGAAGCACGAGCTTTGCGTTCTCTGGGCGCTGTGCAAGTACCCTGGCGGCGGATCGCCAATAGCTACGGGCCCGTAGCTCAATCAGGTCAGAGCAGCGGACTCATAATCCGTTGGTTGCAGGTTCGAGCCCTGCCGGGCCCACACGGAATGCGCCCTCTCAGAGGGGTTTCTGGAGTGGTGCTACGTTGCGCGATGGCTACGGCGTGTCGCCCTCTGTGCCGTCGCCGGTAGTCGCCGCGGCGCCGGTTCCGCCGTCCGCTTCCCGGAGCATGCCTTTCTTGCGCATCCCTTCGATGACCTTGTCGCCGATCTTGGTCCGCTTGGATTGATCGGGGACCTTGGCCGCAAGCTTGGCGTCGAGCTTGGCTCGTACTTCGGCTTCGGTGAGGCCCGACCACTCCTTCTTTGCCGTTGCCATCTTGGTGATGCCGATTGCTACGCCTGCGAGAGCGGCGAGGGTGAACAGCTTCTTCATTCGTCTCCTCGAGTGGGCTTCCTTCATCGTACGCAGGGGAGAAGGAGCAGATGTCGGCATGTTCGGGGAGCGGAGTGGCCGTGCCCTGCAGCCGGGGTGCGGGACGGTCGAGGAGGCGGCGGACGCTGGGCGGCCCGGTGCTTGGTGCAGCCGGCGACCATCATCGGACACAGTCGGATCGGCCTACTGTGCCCGGGTGAGTAGTGCGCTTGGGAGGTAGTCGGAAGCACCGCGGGATGGAGGCAAGGTGAGGACGACGGTGTTTCGGGTGGCCCGCATGGATTGCGCCGCTGAGGAGCAGTTGGTGCGGATGCGTCTCGACGGTGTTGAGGGGATCGAAGCGGTGATGGTGAACCTCGATGAGCGGACCGTCGCCGTCCGTCACTCTTCCGACGCGGCGCTGGTCGAAGAGGCCCTCGATCGGCTTGATCTCGGCACCACCCGGCTCACCGACACCGGAGCGAGTGTCGCTGATGATCGGAGTGTCGTATCCGATGAGCGAAGGATTCTGAGGGCGGCATTGATCATCAATGCCGGGTTCTTCGTGACGGAGTTCGGAGCCGGGCTGATCGCGCGGTCGATGGGGTTGCTGGGTGATTCGTTGGACATGCTGGCCGATGCCAGCGTGTACAGCCTGAGCCTGATGGCGGTGGGTCGCTCCTCCGCCCACAAGAAGCGTCTCGCCGCAGGGAGCGGATACCTCCAATTCGGCTTGGCGACCGTCGGATTGGTCGAAGTCATCCGGCGTCTGCTGGCCAACGAGACGCTCCCAGACGTGAGGACCATGATCGTTGTCTCGGTGCTGGCGCTGGCCGCCAACGTCGTCACGCTGGTCATTCTTCGAAAGGCGAAGAGCCCTGAAGCTCATTTCCAGGCGAGCTGGATCTTCACTGCCAATGACATCAAGGTCAACGCCCTGGTGATCGTCGCCGCGGTGATCGTGGCGTTGACCGGAAGCCCGATTCCCGACTTGCTGGCGGGGGCCGGAATATTCCTGATCGTGGCCAACGGCGCCCGCCGGATTCTGCGGCTTGTCCGCTGACGGCACCCGGCACCGGATCGAGAGATCCGCCCGGTCGCTACAGAGGTCAGAGGCGTTGCACGTCTGTCTTCGACGGCCGCGCCGACTGTTCTCCGCCCGCCCGGAAACCTGTCGAACGGAGAATTCAGCGCTCAGGCCCGTACTCGAATGCTGCGACGTCGACCACCACGTCCTCTCCCACCACCGAGACCCCAAAGCGGTCGAGGCCTCGCGGGGCAGGACCTGCGATGTAGCGACCCAGCAGGTCGTATTGCTCGCCGTGGCAGGGGGTGAGGAAGACCACCTCGGGTGCAGGATCGAACCCCGAGTCTGGGGGAAGGTCCGATACCAGGAGGACCCGGCAACCGAGGTGCGGATCCATCGCATACAGGGCCAAGAGGCCTGCGGCCGAGTCGTTCACCAAGAAGATGGGGACCTCGGCTATCTCCAGGTCGGCCGAGTCCGACACTCGAGGAACGTGCTCGGTCAGTTTGACTCTGAGATCCAACTGCGTGATCGATCCCACCGGGTAATCGGCCACGGTCCCAATTACGACCGTGGGGCCGGAAGGCTGCGATTGCCACAGCAGCAGCAAAACCAGGGCCACCAAGACGCCGACGACCGCGACAGCCAGAGCGGTTCGCTTCACTTGGCCATCCTATGGGCGAGGAAACCTCCAAGACCCATTGTGACCGGGCGGATGCGGGGCTTTCGTCCCTCGATCCGTGCATGAAATGGGTTCGAAGTCCACTCCTGATCGCGCCATCATCATGTTCTTGAGATCGAGAACCCTCGTCTGGACACTCGCCGGGACTGTTGCGGTGACGGTGACTGCCTTGTTAGTCGCTGCGCTCATCTTCGGTGGGACCGATAGCGGTGACAGCCCGCCGCCAGGCCCACTCGGCGCCCTCACCTCCGCGACCAGCACTTCGCTCTTGGAGACCAAACCCACCGTGCCCTCGACCCGCGCAACCACCACATCCTCCCTCGCCTCGACCAGCACGGCGCCAACATCGACGACAACGTCGGCGCCTCTGATCACATCTCCGAGCGGCTACACGGCGATACCGAAGCCATCTGCAGGGCCGAACACTGTCGCCCCGGGCGGAGCTCTGACCAAACACCTCGCTGCGGACATCGCCCTGGCTTTCGGGTTCGGCGTCGCCGAAGTCGAGGCAGCAGTCTCACAGGGGGAGTTGCCGCCGGAGGCGGGGGGCAATCCGGAAGGGTGGCTGGCTCCCGGCCTGCACGAGTCGG
>JBFGRR010000082.1:0-7171 GCA_041567215.1 Acidimicrobiia bacterium
GGCCGCCAGGACAAGAAGGTCCTACCCCGGGAGCCGATCTCGGCCCGGTTGGTCGGCGACCTCTTCATGACCGCGGGCGCCGACCGACTCGTGTCGGTCGATCTCCACACCGGCCAGCTCCAGGGGTTCATCTCGAAGCCCTTCGACCACCTCACGGCCCTGCCGATCATCGTCGAATACCTCGCCGACCAGATCAACGGTCCCATAACCATCGTCTCTCCCGATGCAGGTGGTGTGAAGCGGGCAGAGAAGTACGCCCGCCGGATGGACGGAAGCGTCGCCTTCGTCTACAAGCGCCGGGAAGCCAACCGGCACAACGTCTCGCTCGCCCTGGAGATCGCCGGTGAAGTCGAGGGTCGCCATGCGGTGATCGTGGACGACATGATCGACACGGCCGGAACCGTCTGCAACGCGGCCGAGATGGTCCAGGAACTGGGGGCCTTGAGCGTGCGAATCGCCGCCACCCATGCCATCTTCTCGGATCCGGCCGTCGATCGGATCAAGAACGCTCCGGTCGCAGAGGTGATCGTCACCAACACGCTCCCCGTTCCCGAGGCGGCGCTGGAGTTGCCCAACCTACGGGTGCTTTCCATCGCCCCCATCATCGCCGAGGCGCTTCAGGCGATCTTCATGGATTCGAGCGTCTCGGAGATATTCCTCGGCGACAACCTCTAGGGGAGTTCGAGGACCTCTCCGGGGTGGATCAGGTCGGGGTTCCCCGAGCGGATGACCTCGAGGTTGGCGTCGACCAACGACTTCCAGTATTCGACCACCTGCGGCGCGGTCGGAGGGTGGCCCAGGGTGTGTCCGACGTGGCTGGTGGCGATGGACCAGAAGTGCTCGCCGCTGCGCACGATCCAGGTCTGTTTCGGGCTCGCTGCCGTTTCGACCGGTAGATAGCGGTCTGCGACCTGCGACCCGTGCGCGGCCGGCGCCAAGAGAGAACACGACATGATCAGCAGCAAGACGAGGATGGTTCGGGCAGCGACATCGGCCATGGCGGCAACCTACGAGACGCCGGGCGCGGTTGGTAGGGGGTCGCCCTACGATGCTCGTGCACCCGATACAGGAGACCCCATGAAAGCGCGAATCGGCATCGCGGACACCGATCGACTCATCGACATCGAGGTCGATGACGCGGGTGAATTCGAGGCGAGCGTCGAGGCCGCTTTCAGCGGTGATCAGCCGATCATCTGGTTCGACGACACCAAAGGCCGGCGCGTGGGAATCCCGAGAGCAAGGATCGCGTTCGTCGAGGTCGACAAGGACCAGGACCGGTCGTCGGTTGGATTCGCCTCTGGCGGCTGAGCCCTAGAGGGCGCGGCGGCGACGCTCGGCGAGCCAGCGCTTGCGGAGACGGCGACGCTCGTCCTCGGCGTAGCCACCCCAGACACCGGCTTCCTGGTTCGATTCGAGGGCGTACTGCAGGCATCCGTCCACGACCGAGCAGGTGGCGCAGATCTGCTTCGCGGCAGCGATCTGGTCCACGGCCGGTCCGGTGGAGCCGATCGGGAAGAAGAGGGTCGGGTCGGAGTCGCGGCAGGCGGCGACGTCGCGCCAAACAGGGGTGATGGTCAACACGGTGCTTCGGTTTCCTTCGGGTTTCTGGCGTTTCTCGCGGGCACAGCCTTTGGCGTGTGCCCGCGTTGAATGTGCTTACCCGGAGAACGGTACCCTTCCTCCCCAACCTCCGCAATGGAAATCCGATGTTTTTTTCTGAAAATGGAATCGCCGGTCACAGAGGCTGGCCCACCCGCTTCCCCGACAACACGGCAGCCGGTATTCGTGCGGCGCTGGATGCGGTCGGGTCTATCGAAACCGATGTGCGCAGGAGCGCCGATGGGGTGCTGGTGCTGTCCCACGACCCGGTCATCGCCGGTCGGGTGGTTTGCGAGACCACCTGGAACGCACTGGCAGAAGTCGATGTCGGCGGGGGACATCGGCCACTCTCGCTCCGGACGCTGCTCACCGAGGTCGCCGGCTCACATCCGCTCAATCTCGAGGTCAAGAACAGCCCATCGGAGCCAGGCTTCGAGGCCGACCATCGAATCGCACTCGACACCGCCCAGATGGCCAGACCCGACGATCTGCTCTCGTCGTTCCACTGGCCCTCGATGGATGCCGTCCGCGCCTCACACCCGGAGGTCGCCACGGGTCTGCTCCTCGACGAGTCCGTGTCGATGTCCGACGCCCTGGACCATGCCGTGGGGTTGGGGCATGTGGCGGTGATCCCCAACTGGCGGCTGCTGATGCAGGACCTCGAGGCGGTCGCACGGGCTCGCAGCCGAGGCATCCGGGTGGTTTCGTGGACCGTCAACGACCCATCGGTGGCGCGGGCGCTCTTCGAGGCCGGAGTGGCAGTGATCATCACCGACGACCCTGGCGGAATGCGGACCGCCCTGACGGAGGACGAAGACGAATGAGCATCAAGGAAGAACTGGCAGCCGAGTTGAAGTCCGCCATGTTGGCCCGCGACGCCCGACGCCGGGATGCGGTCCGCCAGATCGAGACCGAGATCTCCATGGTCAGGTCTTCAGCAGGTTTCACGGGGGAAATCGACGACGCCCTGTATCTGAGCGTGATCGGCTCATACGTCAAGAAGATGCAGAAGTCGGTCGACGAGTACCGGGGTCTGGGCGAGCGCGGCGTGGCCATGGCGGAGAAACTCGAGTGGGAGGTCGCCTACCTGAGTCGGTGGTTGCCGAGCAAGCTCGGCGAAGAAGAGACCCTGGCCCTGGTCAGAGCGGCGATTGCCGAGCTCGGCGTCGCCGGCGATCCCAAGGCCGCCGGACGCGTGACCGGCCATCTGATGAAGATCCACAAGGACGAGGTCGACGGCGCGATGGTGAGCCGTCTGGTCCGGGCAGAGCTCGAGTGAACCACCCCGGGGGCGGATTTCCCGCTCCTGACGTATGATTCGATGATGCGTGCGATATGGAAAGGTGCGATTTCGTTCGGCCTCGTCACGATTCCCGTGGGCCTCTTCTCGGCCACCGAGGACAAGAGCCCCAAGTTCAAGATGTTGCGGGGCGAGGACGCCAGCCCGATCCGCTACAAGCGGGTGGCCGAAGCCGACGGCAATGAGGTCAGCTGGGATCAGATCGTGCGCGGCTTCGAGGTGGAAAAAGGTTCCTACGTGGTCATCTCCGACGAGGAACTCGCCGCCGCAACCAGTGGGGGTGGGGCGAAGCTGGTCGACGTGGTCCAGTTCGCCGACGAGTCCGAGATCGACCCCCTCTACTACCGGTCGTCGTATTACCTGGTTCCGGAGAAGACCGGCGTCAAGGCGTATCGGATCCTGCTCGATGCCCTGACCGAGCGCGGCAGGGTCGGCATCGCCAAGGTCTCGATCCGGGACAAGGAGAGCCTGGCCACGCTGCGTGCCCGCGACAACGTCCTGGTGCTGGAAACCATGCATTGGCCGGACGAGGTCAGGGAGGCGGCATTCGAGGAGCTCGAGGCCGAGGTGGCGGTTCGTCCCGAGGAAGTCGAGATGGCCGCCCAGCTGATCGAGAACATGACCCGGCCGTTCGACACATCCCAGTATCAGGACTCGCGGCGCGAGCAGGTGGAAGACCTCGTCGCCAAGAAGCTCGAGGGCAAGGAGATCGTGATGCCGGAGGCACCGCAGCCCACCAAGGTGGTGGATCTGCTCGAGGCGCTCAAGGCATCGGTCGAAGCGGCCAAGTCACAACGACAGGCCAGCTGAACGGTCCCGCCTCGGGGCACCCCCGGCAGGATTCGAACCTGCGCACCTGGCTCCGGAGGCCAGTGCTCTATCCCCTGAGCTACGGGGGCTGGAGTGGGAAGTGTATCAGTGCCCGGCCCCTGCATTCCCTGCCTACCATCCGCGAATGCGAGTAGGTGTAGGGATTCTCGGTGGTGGCACCGTCGGCGGCACGCTGGCGCGCAAGCTCCTGGACGACGGCGCCGCCATTCACGCCAAGGCAGGAGTCGAATTCGAGCTGGTCGGGGTGGCGGTGCGCGACCTGTCCAAGGCCAGGCCATTTCCATCCGAACTGGTGACGGATCAACCGTACGACGTGATCGACGATGTGCGGGTGCACCTGGTGGTCGAACTGCTGGGAGGGCTCGACCCGGCAGAAGAACTGGTCCTGCGGGCGCTCGAAGCGGGCAAACCGGTGGTCACCGCCAACAAGGAGCTCGTGGCGGCCAGGGGCCCTGCCCTGTTCTCCCAGGCCGCCGAGAGCGGCGTGAGTCTGCTCTTCGAGGCCGCCGTCGGCGGCGGCATCCCGCTGATCCGGCCCCTGTCGGAGTCGCTTGCGGGTGAGCGCCTGACCAGGGTGATGGGGATCGTCAACGGGACGACCAACTACATCCTGTCGGCTATGGATGCCGAGGATGTCGGATATGCCGACGCGCTGGCGAGGGCTCAGGAACTGGGTTTCGCAGAGGCAGACCCGACCGCCGACGTCGGCGGCGGTGACGCCGCAGCCAAGGCTGCGATCCTCGCCGGGCTGGCATTCGGGGTGTGGGTCGGATCCGATCGGGTCTACAAGGAGGGCATCGACCGTCTCGACGCAATCGACCTCCGGTTCGCCCGCCAGCTCGGATACAAGGTCAAACTGCTGGCCATCGCCGAGGCGATCGACAGCGGGGTGGGTGTGCGTGTGCACCCGGCGATGGTGCCGGAGCACCATCCGCTAGCCGCGGTCCGCGGCGCCAACAACGCGGTGTTCATCGAGGGACCCGCCGTGGGGGAACTGCTCTTCATGGGCCCGGGCGCGGGGGGAGACCCCACCGCCACCGCGGTGCTCGGAGACATGATCGATGTAGCTCGCGAGTACCTGTCGGGAACCCAGGTCGCCCCCCGGATCCGGTTCGGCCCTGGCGACGTCGTACCCTTCTCGGAGATCGAGACCAAGCTCTACATCCGGTTGGAAGTGGTCGATGCGCCGGGGGTGCTCGCCCAGGTGGCCGGCGTGTTCGCCGAACACGGGGTCTCGATCATGTCCGTTTGGCAGGAAGGCCACGGTTCCGATGCGACACTCCTCCTCGTCACGCATGGCGCCCGGGAGAAGCACCATCAGGCCGCATTGGCCGGGCTCGGCGACCTCGACGTGGTCGAGGAGATCGCCGCAGTGATACGGGTCGTGAGCCCCGAGCCGTGATTCGGTACGTATCCACGAGGGGCGCTGCCCCCGCGCTCGGATTCGATGATGTCCTCCTGCGGGGACTCGCCGAGGATGGTGGGCTCTACGTGCCGGAGCGATGGCCGCACATCGAAACACCCTCAGGGTCGCGGGGATATGCGGCGGTGGCCGCCGAGGTCATCGGCCCCTACCTGGACGGAAGCATCCTCGAGCCGAGGATCGAAGCTCTGACGGAGGCCGCCTACGCGGGCTTCCGCCATCCGGAGGTGGCTCCCATCGAAACCGTCACAGGGCATCGTGCCGTGATGGAGCTGTTCTGGGGTCCAACGCTCTCCTTCAAGGACTATGCGCTGCAGTTGGTGGGGATCCTCTTCGACGAGGTGCTGGCCGCACGCGGCCGGCGGATAACCGTGTTGGGCGCCACCTCGGGCGACACCGGCTCGGCGGCGATCGAGGCGTGCAGAGACCGCCAGGCCATCGACATCGTCATCCTCTACCCGGAGGGCCGGATCTCGGAGGTGCAGCGCCGCCAGATGACCACCGTCCCTTCCGCGAACGTCCACGCCGTGGCGGTGGACGGGACCTTCGACGATTGCCAGGACCTGGTGAAAGCCGCCTTCGCCGACGAGGAGGTGCGGACTTCCCTCGGTCTGGCGGCCGTCAACTCGATCAACTGGGCGAGAGTGATGGCTCAGTCGGCCTACTACTACTGGTCGGAAGCCCAGATGGGTCCCGGGCTGGCGGTTTCGGTGCCCACCGGGAACTTCGGAAATGTGCTCGCCGCCACGGTGGCAAAGCGAACCGGTGCGCGTCTCGGCGAGATCGTCATCGGAACCAATGCGAACCACGGCCTCCCGACCCTCATCGAGACCGGCAGGATGCCGCTCGAGGAGGTGGTGCCGACTCTGGCGCCGGCCATGGACATCCAGGTTCCCTCCAACCTGGAGAGGCATCTGTTCGAGCTCTCGGGACGTGACGGCGAAGCGACCAGGAGGACGATGGGCGACATGCGCCGCCTCGGTGAACTCACGATCGACGAAGGCCTCGCGGAGCGGTTGCGATCGAATCTGAAGGCAGCCTGGATCGACGACGCCGGGATCGACAGGGTGATCAACGACGTGCACGACGAGCATGGCTACCTGCTCGATCCTCACACCGCCACCGCATGGAGCGCGGCCGACGTCCTGCTCGGTGAGCGGCCCGCTCTGGTCGTGTCCACCGCCCACCCGGCCAAATTCCCCGAGGCTGTTGTCGCGGCCACCGGAGTGGAGCCGCCACTGCCCGAGCATCTGGCCGATCTGTTCAACCGGCACGAGCGGACGGAACGGGTGGCCGCGGAACTACCCGCCGTCGTCGAGATGGTGCGGCGTCTGACCCGATGAGCTTGCCTACCGTCGGCCAGCGGCTAGCATTGCCCTCACCGCCACCCCCTCCCCGCGAGGCGCGGCGGGTTTTCTCCCAGACCATCTGAGGTCTTTCACCGCCGTCATGGCATATACAGGCCCTTTGCGGCCGATCCGAGAGGAGCGCATGACCACTAGAGCTCAACTCCAGAGCAAGAGCATCGGCGAGCTACGCGAAATCGCCAAGGCCGTCGGCATCGAATCCGACGGTCTGCAAAAGGCGAAGATCATCAGCGCGCTCGTCGAAGCAGGCGCCGCCCCCGCCGAGGAAGACGCCACCGGTGGGATCGAGCTTCCGGTCGCGACACCGCGCAGCGCCGACGATGCAGGTGAGTCCGATTCGGATGAGTCGGACGACTCGGACGACTCGGATCGGTCCGACAGCTCCGACCGATCGGGTGGTTCCGACTCCCAGCGGGATGACGGTTACGACCCCAACCGGCGCCGCAAGCGCCGCCGTCGGGGCGGAGGCGGAGGCGGAGGGGGCGGCTCCTACGAGCAGATCCCCGAGAGCGAACTGGAAGTCCGGGAAGGACTCCTGGACATCCTCCCCGAGGGCTACGGTTTCCTGCGCTGCACCGGCTATCTCCCGGGGGACCGGGACGTCTATGTGTCGGCCGGCCAGGTGCGCAAGTTCAGTCTCCGCAAGGGAGA
>JBFGRR010000083.1:0-7099 GCA_041567215.1 Acidimicrobiia bacterium
CTCTCCCGAGAGGGGCCAATACCGATTCGTCCAGTCACTGATACGCGAAGTCGCCTACGGGCGACTCACCAAGGCCGACCGGCGATCGCGCCATCTCGCGGTGGCCACCCACTTCGAGAGCCTCGGCGAATCGGAGTTGGCCGCTGCCGTGGCAACTCACTACGTGCATGCCATCGAGGCCGCTCAGGATGCCCCCGATGTCGCCGATCTCGGGGCAAGGGCCTTCAACGCCCTGATGGCCGCCGCCGACCGTGCCGCCGCCCTCCACTCGCATCAGCAAGTGATCGCGCTGTGCGAGCGGGCGGCCGGGCTCGTCAACCAGCCTGCCGAGTTGGGCAGCTTGTGGATGAGGGCGGCTCAGTCCGCCCATGCGATTCCCGACTCCCGCGCAGAGACATTCGGGCGGCAGGCAATCACCGAGTTCGAGCGCGCAGGCACCGCCCCGGAGGTCCTCCGCGCCGCCACCGTCCTCGGCACGATCTTCAATGACGGCTACCGAACCACCGACGCACTCGAAGTACTCGAGCCAGCGGTCGAAGCGTACGCAGAGGCTGATGACGCCGATACTGCCCGAGCCATCTCCCAGTTGGCCCGCTCCTATGCGTTCCAGGGCCGACCAGCCGACGCACTCCCACTGCTCGACCGGGCGCTTGAGATCGCAGAGTACCTAGACCTTGTGGACCTGATCGCCGACAGCCTGATCACCCGGGGAACGATGCTGGCGGGTCGAGGACGCTCCCGCGAAGGGTTGGCGCTTGTGAACGCCGGGGCCCAACTCGCAGAAGCCCACGACGTCGGGAACGCTCTGAGGAGGGGCTTGAACAACCTCGGGTTCCTCGCCCAAGCGGACTCGTTTGCGGTGACAGCCGGCTACGCCAGGCGAAAACTCGAGCAGGCCCGCCGCATCGGTGAGCCCCGCGAGATCCTGGAAGGCCTGCTCGATGTTGCCGGCGCTGCCATCGTGCTCGCCGAGTGGGACGAAGCCGAGGCCGCGATCGCCGAGATCGACCTCGACTCGCTGGCTCCCGCAGACAAGATACGCGCTGGTGACCCGGATCGGTCGATCCGGATGTGGCGAGGCGAGACCGAATGGGCCGAGTCCGAATACGCTCGGGCACTCGCCGGAATCGAGACCGAACTGGGCCCGATCCAGGATGAAAACATCAAGGCGGAAGTGGAGACCGAGCGTGCGGGTCTCGCCTTCATGAATGGGAGATTCAGAGAGGCGTACGAGAGGGTGATCGCCCTCGATGACGACCGCCCCAACATGGGCGATGTCGAGTGGGCCATCCTCTGTGCAATGGCGCTTGGAGATGCGGAGCTCCTCGACCGACCAGCAGAGCTCTTGGCGAATCGCCCCTACCGGGGACGCAGGATCGACTACTTGCGGACGACGATCGAGGCAGCCCGTGCTGCGCTGGACGGCAATCGGGCTCATGCCGCAGTGCTGTTCACCGAGGTCGACGGAATGATGGCCGAGGCCGGTTGGCCTGCTGGCCGGGCATTGGTCCTCGCGGCCGGGTCTCGCCTCGTGGCCGGCGAAGGCGGTGACCTGGCCGAACAGGCGTACGCGATCTGCCAGCGTCATGACCTTGGCGCAGTGACCCAGCTCTTCCCAGACATCGTGCCCACCTCGACTGTCACCGCCCGAACGGGAACGTGAAGATGGACTACCCGGTCACCTATCAGCGAAAGGTCCGTTTCTCGGACTCGGACGCCCAGGGCATCGTCTTCAACGGCAACTACCTCACCTACTTCGACGACACGATCACCGACTACTTCGACGCTCTCGGTCTCAAGTGGTCTGACTTCCAGGAACGCGGATACGACATGGTCCTCGGCCACGTGGACATCGACTTCCGCTCCCCGGCCCGTATCGGCGAGATGCTGGTGACCGGGGCCCGGGTGACCCGGGTGGGGAGGACTTCGGTGACCTTCGAGATCAAGACCTGGGAGTTGGAGTCCCATCGGACGGTGGTCGAGGGCCGGGAGATCCAGGTGGTACTCGATGCGACCACTTTCGAGAAGACCGAGGTCCCCGGATTCTTCATCGAAGCCGTGGAGCGCCTTCAGGGCGGTCCCGTCGAGAGGGCACGACCGGCTAGCTGAAGCTGTGGCGGAGAGCCTCGATCTGCCTCATCACCGAGTCGACCGAGCCGCCACCGCCCGTGATCCGGGCATCGACGGAAGCCTCCACAGAGAGCAATTCGAGATCGGAGGCCTCGAACGCCGGATCGGCCGCCACCAGATCCGCCGGTGTCGCGTCGGCCATCTCTCGCCCGGACTCGAGGAGTGCGGCCACCAGGCGGCCGACTGCGTGGTGGGCCGCCCGGAACGGCATCCCCCGGCGCACCAGCGCCTCCGCCAGATCGAGAGCAACGACCCAACCGGATGGTTCCTTTGGGTGGAACCGGGCCGACTCGAGCATTCCGGTCAGCGCCGAGAGGGTCGCCGCCAGCGTGTCATCGGCCCTGAAGACGTGGCTCTTGTCTTCCTGGAAGTCCCGGTTGTAGGTGAGCGGGGTGCCCTTCTGCATGATCAACAAGGCGTTCAGATCGGCGATGGTCGAGGCCGACTTCCCTCTCGCCAGCTCGGCGACGTCGGGGTTCTTCTTGTGAGGAAGGGCAGAGGAACCGGTCGTGAAGGAATCCGAGAACGTCACCCAACCGAACTCCGAGCTGGCCCAGAGGACCAGTTCCTCGGCCAGCCGCGACAGGTTCACCATCGCCTGGGCGCAACACCATGCATATTCGGCAATCACGTCTCTGGAGCCGACCGCGTCCATCGAGTTGGCGAACACGACGTCGAAGCCGAGCCGGCGGGCCGTGAAGGCCGGGTCGAGAGGAAGGCTCGAACCACCGACCGCTCCCGCCCCGAGCGGTGACACGCCAAGACGCTCGGCCACCCCCTGGAAGCGCTGGCGGTCACGTACCGCCATCCAGGCGTAGGCGAGGATGTGGTGACCCAGTGGAACCGCCTGGGCCTGCTGCAGGTGGGTGAACGACGGCACCACGGTGCGGGCGTGCCGGCCGGCGATCTCCAGCAGGGTGGTCCCGAAGCGGGCCAGCTGGTCCGACCGCTCGGCCGCCGCCCGGCGCAGGTACAGACGCATGTCGAGTGCAACCTGATCGTTGCGCGACCTCCCCGTGTGGAGCTTGCCCCCGGCCTCTCCGACCAGTTCGACGAGGCGCCGCTCCACGGCGGAGTGGACGTCCTCGTCGGTGGAGAGGAACTCGAACGTACCGTCCCGGGCGTCGGCGAGGATCGTCAGGAGTCCCCGGTGGATCGCCTCGTGCTCGTCGTCCGTGAGCAGACCCACGTGGTGGAGCATCTCCGCGTGGGCGATGGAACCCTCGACGTCGTCACCGAGCAGCCTGCGGTCCGACTCCGTGACCGTGTAGTCCCACAGGATGCGGTCGGGCGCTTCCTCGAAGCGACCTCCCCAAAGCGTCACTCCCCCGCTCCCAGCCGCTCTTCGGCGAGCCGGCGCAGCCGCAGGGCGTTGAGCCGGATGAACCCGGCGGCATCGGCCTGGTTGTAGACGCTGTCCTCCTCGAACGTCACCGTGGCCTGGTCGTAGAGGTCGTGCTGTTCGGACCGCCTCCCCTCGATCTGAACCGAGCCCTTGTAGAGCTTTAGTCTGGCTTCGCCGTTCACACGCTTCTGCACCTCGTCCATGAACGCCTGGAGAGCCTCGCGTTCGGGAGCGAACCAGAACCCGTTGTAGACCATCTCCGCATAGCGGGGAACCAGTTCGTCTCTCAGGTGCGCCACCTCCCGGTCGAGGGTGATCGACTCGACGGCCCTGTGGGCGTGATGCATGAGGGTTCCACCCGGGGTCTCGTAGACACCCCTGCTCTTCATACCCACGAAGCGGTTTTCGACCAGGTCCACCCGGCCCACGCCGTGCCGGCCGCCCACCCCGTTCAGGTGGGTGAGGATCTCGACCGGACCCATCTCGACTCCATCGACGGAAACGGGATTCCCGGAGTCGAAGCCGATGGTCACCCACTCGGGTTCGTCCGGGGCGGCCTCGGGATCGACGGTCATCCGGAACATCCCGGCGGGAGGGGCCACCCAGGGATCTTCGAGGACTCCACCCTCGTAGGAGATGTGGAGGAGGTTGGCGTCCAGCGAATAGGGCATCTCCTTGGTGACCGGTGTCGGGATTCCCCTGGCCGTGGCGTAGGCGACACAGTCGGCCCGGCCCCGCAGCTTCCACTCCCTCCAAGGGGCGATGACCTTGATCTCGGGATCCATCGCGTATGCAGCCAGTTCGAAGCGAACCTGGTCGTTCCCCTTGCCGGTGGCTCCGTGGGAGATCGCATCCGCCCCCCGCGCCGCGGCCACTCGCATCATGCCCTGGGTGATGATCGGCCGGGCGAGGGAGGTCCCGAGCAGGTAGTACCACTCGTAGACCGCAGCGGCGCGGATGGCCGGGAACACGGCGTCTCGCACGAACTCCTCGCGGAGATCCTCGACGACCGCTTCGACCGCGCCGGTGGCGATCGCCTTGTCCTTGGCCTCCTCGACCTCGACACCCTGGCCGACGTCGGCGGTGTAGGCGATGACTTCGGCGTCGTACTCCTCACGCAACCAGGCGAGGATCACCGACGTGTCCAGCCCGCCTGAATATGCCAGCACCACCTTCATCCGCTGTCTCCGATCTCTTCGAGTCGCTTGGAAACCTGCCGTGCCACACCATCCCCGGACGCGATCAACAGCAGGGTGTCGTCCCCAGCGATGGTCCCCACCACCCCTTCGAGACGGGCGTTGTCGATGGCTGCCGCCACGATCTGTGCCGCGCCAGGCGGGGTGCGGATCACCACCATCCGCCCGGTAGGGGTGATCGCCTCGGCGAACTCGTCGAGAGCGCGGGCCAGGGCGTCGTGCGTCTCATCGAAATCCGGGTCGGCGCCGAGGACGTAACGATCCCCGCTCTTGGCGGCGCCGATCGACTTCAGATCCCGGGAAACGGTTGCCTGGGTCACGTCGAAGCCCTCGCCATGCAACAACTCGACGAGCTCGAGCTGACTGGAGATGGCGCCGCCCTCGATGAGGCTCCTCATGGCCCGGCGGCGTGCGGCGGTGGTGCTCATGGGAGAATTATACGCATATGCGAATAGACCTCATCCGGACAGCGCGCGAGCGAAGCGCGCCACTCCCTCGTCCACCTCGGAGGCGCTGACGCTCAGCGGCGGTGCAAACCGAACCGCATCGGGGCGCACGGCGTTTACCACGAGGCCCGCCTCCAGCGCCCGGCCGGCGACCTCGGCTGCGATTTCCTCCTCGAGCACTGCGGCGAGCAGAAGTCCGCGCCCGCGCACCCCCGACACGCCATCGAGGGCCGCCAGGCCGGCGACCAGTTGGGCGGAGCGATCGCCACAATTGGCGATCAGATCGTGACTCTCGATCTCGTCGAGCACAGCGAGCGCAGCCGCGGCCACCACCGGGCCACCACCGAAAGTGGTGGCGTGATCGCCTCGCCGGAAGGCGCCGGCAACGGCGTCCGTCGCCAGACAGGCACCGATGGGGAGGCCGTTGGCGAGCGCCTTGGCCACCGTCGCGATGTCGGGTGCAAAACCCAACTGCTGCCACGAGAACCATGAACCCGTCCTGCCGATTCCGGCCTGCACGTCGTCCACGATGAGCAACGTGTCGTTCTGGTCGCAGAGCCTCCGGACCGCCTGCAGGTATTCCGCGCCGAGAGGCACCACGCCGCCCTCACCCTGGGTGGTCTCGAGCAGGACTGCGGCGGTTCGCTCGTTTATGGCGGCCTCCAGGGCATCGATGTCGCCCGCCGGGACCTGCCGGAACCCGCCCGGAAGAGGTTCGAAGGTCGCCTGCTTGGCCGGCTGACCCGTGGCGGCGAGCGTGGCGAGGGTTCGGCCGTGGAAGGAGTCGATCAGCGACACCACCTCGAAGCGGCCGGCACCGTGGCGGCTCTGGCCCCAGCGCCTGGCCAGTTTGATGGCGGCCTCGTTGGCAGTGGCACCACAGTTGGCGAAGAAGACCCGCTGCAGTCCGGACAACGTCGTGAGCCTCTCGGCGAGAGCGACCATCGGCTCGGTGTAGAAGAGGTTGGAGGTGTGGACGAGCCTGGCCATCTGGCCGGAAACGGCCGCCGCCACCCTCGGGTTGGCGTGGCCGACGGACACGACCGCGAGCCCGGTGAGGAAGTCGAGATAGCGCTCGCCGGCGGTGTCCCACAGCCAGGTTCCCTCACCCCGCTCGAAGACGACCGGCGTCCGACCGTAGGTCTGCATGACCACGGCGGCCTCACGCTCGATGACGTTCACGAATCGCCCGTGATCATCGTTCCGATGCCCTCGGAGGTGAAGATCTCCAGGAGCAGTGCATGCTGACTGCGGCCGTCGAGCACGTGGGCGTGACGGACCCCACCCTCGAGAGCCTTGACGATCGACTCGAGCTTGGGCCTCATTCCACCCGAGATCCGGGGCAGGAGACCCGCCAACTCCGCAACATCCATCCGCGAGATGAGTGAACCCTGATCGGCGTGGTCGCGATAGACGCCCTCCACATCGGTCAGGTAGACCAACTTCTGAGCGCCGAGGGCCTCGGCGATCGCTCCAGCGGCGGTGTCTGCGTTGCAGTTGTAGACCTTTCCGTCCTCTCCCCGCCCCACCGGAGCCACCACCGGGATGAGGCCATCGTCGATGAGCCGGCGAAGGAGATCGGCGTCGACCCGGTCGATGTCGCCCACGAACCCGAGTCGTGGATCCTTGGGGCTGACACTCAACAGACCCGCGTCGAGGCCGGAGACCCCGATCGCCCTGGCACCGTGACCACCGAGCAATCGGACGATGTCGGCGTTGACCTCACCCACGAGAACCCTCTGAACCACCCGCATCGCGGCCTCGTCGGTGACCCTCAGGCCATCGATCCAGCTGGGAACCACGCCCTCCCGCTCCATGGCGGCCGAGATCTGCGGCCCACCGCCGTGGACGACGACAGGGTGGATGCCCACCATCGCCAGCAAGGTGACGTCGCCTGCGAAGGAGTGCTGGAGCTCCTCGTCTTCCATGGCCGATCCGCCGTACTTGACCACGACGATCCTGCCGCGGAACTGGCGCATGTA
>JBFGRR010000084.1:0-7062 GCA_041567215.1 Acidimicrobiia bacterium
CGTTGAGGGCGAGCACGTCGACACCGTCCGCATCCTCACCGACGGTGCGCGGCAGCGAGAGGAGCTTGAGAGCGGCATCCAGCGAGAGCTCGTCGGGCTCCATCGACTTGAGCAGAGACGCGCGTTTTGGTTTCGTCTTCGCTCCTTCCTCGTCCTCGCCCAGTTGCACATAGGGCCCGAAGCGACCCCGCTTGAGGAGCACCACCATGCTCGTGTCCGGATCGGTGCCGAGGATCTTGTCGCCTGCACTCTGCTGTTCGAGCATCTCGACGGCGGTCTCGACGGTCAGTTCGTCGGGGGCGATGTCGTCGGGGAGCGAGGCGCGATCGGTGCCGCGCTCGAGGTATGGCCCGTAGCGGCCCACCCTGGCGAGGATCTCCTCGCCGTTCTTGTCGACCCCGATGGGGATCGAGTTGACGGCGCGGGCGTCGATGTCGTCGAGCCGCTCCGAGACGATGGCCTTGAGCCCGGTGTCACCCAGATAGAACCGCTCCAGCCACGGAGTCCTGCTTTCGTCCCCGGTGGAGATGCGGTCGAGGTCGTCTTCCATGTTGGCGGTGAAGGCGTAGCTCACCAGATCCGGGAAGTTGGCCTCGAGGAGCGACACGACGGCGAACGCCGTGAAGGAGGGAACCAGGGCGGATCCACGTTTCCAGACGTAGCCCCTGTCCTGGATGGTGGTGAGGATGGAGGCGTAGGTCGATGGCCTGCCGACGCCGAGTTCCTCGAGTCTGCGCACCAGCGATGCTTCGGTGAAACGGGCCGGCGCCTTGGTCTCGTGGCCGTTGGGCCGCAACTCTTCGACACCGACTTCGTCGCCCTCGGCAAGGGGCGGCAGGATCTTCTCGGCGTCGTCATCGTCATCGGACTCGTCGTCGTGGGACTCCACGTAGGCCTTGAGGAACCCGGGAAAGGTGATCACCCGGCCGGACGACGCGAACTCCGCCCTGGTGCCGTCATCGGTCGTGGCCGAGATCCTCACGGCAACGGTCTCGCCGGTGGCGTCGGGCATCTGGGAGGCGATGGTCCGCCGCCAGATCAGGTCGTAGAGGGCGCCTTCGTCGCCGCCGACCTCCACGGCAACCTGCGCTGGAGTCTTCCACGTCTCCCCGGCCGGCCGGATGGCCTCGTGCGCCTCTTGAGCATTCTTGACCTTGCCCGAGTAGACCCTGGGGGTCTTCGGAAGGTATCCGCTCCCGTACAGCTTCTCGATCTCGGACCGCGCGGTGGCGATGGCCGACGCGGCGAGTGTCACCGAGTCGGTTCTCATGTAGGTGATGTAGCCGTTCTCGTAGAGGCGCTGGGCCACCGACATGGTCCGCTTGGATGTGAAGCGGAGCTTCCTGCCGGCCTCCTGCTGGAGGGTGGATGTCCGGAACGGTGCGTAGGGGCTGCGCCGATAGGGCTTGGTCTCGGTCCGATCGACGGTGAATGGTCTTCCGGTCAGGGACTGTGCGAGATCGGTGGCGGCGGTCTCGTCGAGTGCGAGGGCGTCGGTGGTCAGGTTTCCGGTGGAGTCGAAGTCGCGACCGGAGGCGACCCTGGATCCGTCTACGTCGACCAGGGTGCCGGGAAAGGCCGCGCCGCCCTTTTCGAAGGTGGCCGCGATGTCCCAGAAGGTGGCGGAGCGGAATGCCATCCGCTCGCGCTCCCGTTCGACGACGATCCGCACGGCCACCGACTGCACGCGGCCGGCCGACAACCCCTGAGAGACCTTTCTCCAGAGGACGGGCGACACCTCGTATCCATAGAGGCGGTCGAGTATGCGGCGGGCCTCCTGGGCGTCTACCAGGCGTTCGTCTATCGACCGTGGATTCTCGAAGGCTTCGCGAATGGCCGACTCCGTGATCTCGTGGAAGACCATCCGATGAACCGGGACCTTCGGCTCGAGGATCTGCGTCAGATGCCATGCGATCGACTCGCCCTCGCGGTCCTCGTCGGTCGCGAGGTAGACGGCGTCGGACTCTTTGACGAGACCTTTCAGTTTCTTCACCTGGTTGCGGCGGTCCTTGGTGACGACGTAGATCGGTTCGAATCCGTTCTCGTAGTCCACGCCGAGCCTGGCCCATGCCTCATCGCGGTACTTGGCCGGGATCTCGGACGCCGAGCGCGGCAGGTCGCGGATGTGGCCCATCGACGCCTCGACTATCACCTCATCGGCGGTCTTGCCCTTGAGGAAACGGCTGATGGTTCGGGCTTTCGCCGGCGACTCGACGATTACGAGAGTGGTGGACACGAGGCGGCAAGGTACGTGTGCCGGCCGAGCGATGTCAAGGAGGGGCAGGTCGTTTGGTTCTCGGCGAGTGCCTCGACCGGTATCGTCGCGGGGTGGATCCGGATCTCGAACGCATCAAAGGGCGCGACCTCATCAGGAGGGGTCCGTTCGCTCGCCTTTGGTGGGCGAACTCGATCTCGAGCCTCGGAGACTGGGTCACGCTGTTCGCGACGTTCTCTCTTGCGGTGAGGATCTCCGGGGGAGGGCGCAACTCGGGTCTTGCCATTCTCGTTCCCCTGGTGGCGCGGATACTGCCTGGGTTGATCATCGGCGTGGTCGCCGGTGTGCTTGCCGACCGGTGGGACCGCAAGAAGACCATGGTGGTCGCCGACTTCGGCCGGGCCGGCCTGGTTGCCCTGCTGGTGCTCGTGGGGAACTTCCGCGATCTGTTCATCCTCACGTTCGCCATCGAGGTGCTGACCCTCGTCCGCCAACCGGCCCGTGAGTCGGTGGTGCCGCAACTGATCGCCCCCAAGCACCTGGCGGCCGCGAACGGTCTGAACCTGTTCGGTGCATACGGAACGGCGCCGCTGGGCTCCGCGCTGTTCGCCGTCATCGCCGAGGTGGGGGCCAGGGTTTTCAGTGGATACGCGGTGTATCCCGGTGTTGCGGCCGCGTTCACGTTCGATGCGATCACGTTCCTGGTGTCCGGCCTGATCATGATGACGGTTGCCATCCCCACGATCGAGATCCCCGAAGAGCGGGCTGCCACGTCGGCCCTCGACTTCAAGGCCCCATTGCGCGACATGGCGACGGGTTTCCGGTTCGTGGCGACCTATTCGGCCGTGCGGCGGACCGTCGTCGGCATCGCAGCGGGCCTCTTCGGTGGCGGAGCCCTGTTCGTGCTCGGGCACCCATTCTCGGACCAGGTGCTGAGCTCTGGCGACGCCGGCTACGGGGCGCTCGTCACTGCACTGGGGGTGGGTGTGGGTCTGGGGATGGCCGCCATGACCTTCTGGGGCAGGATGATCCAGAGGCGGGAGCCACTTTTCGGAGGGGCGCTGGTGCTTACCGGGGTCTCGATAACCGCGGCCGGTCTCGCCTCGACCGTGGCGGTGGCGAGCGGCTGGATCTTCGTGGCAGGTTTGGGGACCGGGATCGCCTACGTCACAGGTTTCACACACCTGCATACCGCCGTCACCGACGACATCCGCGGACGCACCTTCGCGGCTCTGTTCGCGGCGGCGCGAGCGGCGCTGCTGGTCTCGTTCGGGCTGGCGGGCGTGGGTTCGGCCGCACTCGACGGGTTGTTGCCCGGAATACTGGGAAGCGGTGTCAGGGCGGTCATCCTCGCCAGTGGCCTCGTCATTCTCCTCTCGGGTGCCGGCACCGTGTGGGCGGTTCGAGCACAGCTGGCGTCGGCCCCGCTCGAGGAGGAGGACTACAGGGCGCTCCGCGATGCGGGCGATGCCCTGACCTGGATGCGTGGCGACCGGAGGTCGAAGGATTGAGCGGTAGATACATCGCCCTCGAAGGTGGCGAAGGCGCCGGCAAGACCACGGTGGCGAAGGCTCTCGCCAGGCTCATCGAAGAGGCCGGCCACGAGGCGGTCATCGTTCGCGAGCCGGGCGGCACCTGGCTCGGTGAGGAGATCAGACGGTTGCTGCTCCACTCCGGGGACATGACACCATGGGCGGAAGCGGCCTTGTTCGCGGCGGCGCGGGCGCAGCTGGTCGCCGAGACGGTCTCCCCAGCCCTCGGGCGCGGCGCCTGGGTCATCTCGGATCGCACCTATTACTCGTCGCTGGCCTATCAGGGTGGTGCCAGGGGTCTCGGTGTCTCTGAGGTGCGCCGGTTGAACGAGTCGGTGCTCGGTGGCGTGCTCCCCGATCTGGTTGCGGTGATCGATGTCGATCCGGCCGTCGGGTTGTCACGCCAGGTGGACAGCGACCGGATAGGTGGAGCCGGCGAGGACTTCCAGGCTCGGGTCCGATCGACCTACGCGATGCTGGCGGCAGAAGACCCCAAGGTGATCCTCGTCGATGGCGGTGCGGATGCGGACGCCGTTGCCCGGGCCGTATTCGAGGCCCTTTGATGTGGGCCGGGATCATCGGCCACGGGCGGGTCCTCGATCTGCTCGAGCGAGAGATCGCTGCCCCTGCCGGTGCCTACCTCTTCGTCGGAGCTTCGGGAATCGGCAAGTCGAAGGTGGCCCGCGCGTTCGCAGCGGCTCTCGTGTGTCCCGATGCCGGAGATCATGATGAGGTCTGCAGGGTCTGCCGGCTGGTGGATGCCGGCACCTTCGCAGATGTGGTTCTCGTGGCCCCCGAGGAGCGCCAGTCGATAGGCGTGGACCAGGCCCGCGCAGCCATCCAGCAGGCGACGCTCAGGCCGGTGGAGGCCGACCGCAAGGTCTTCCTGCTCGAGGAGGCGGACTCTCTGACCGATCAAGCTGCCAACTCGCTCCTCAAGACTCTCGAGGAGACCACCCCGACCACGGTGTTCATCCTCGTTGCCGAGTCCGAGGATGACCTCCCGATCACGGTTGCCAGCAGGTGCCGAACGGTGCACTTCGGCCGCGTAGACGAGAGTGAGCTCTCGGCCGGGCTCGAAGAGCGGGGTGTGGACCGGGCCCAGGCCGACGCCCTCGCCCGCACTTCGGGCGGGCGCCCGGGGCTCGCGTTGACCCTCGCCAGCAACGAGGAGGTCGCCGGGTTCCGGAGCGCATGGCTGGCGATCCCCGCCCGGGTCACCAACCGGCCGGGGGAGTCCTTCGTGCTGGCGCAGGAGATGCTCGAGCGCGCCGATCAGCTGGTGGGTGAGGACGTCGACGGTGCGGCCCAGAAGAGACGGGCGCGCCTCCAGCTCTTGGCCACCGGGCTGGAGATCCTCGCCTCTTGGTACGCGGATGCGGCGTCTGTCCAACTGGGAGGCCCGATCCGCAATCGGGACGTTCCCATGGCCGACCTGACCTCGATCTCCCCGCGTCGCGCCGTGGAGAACGCAGAGCGTGCCCTCGATGCGGTGACGGATCTGCAGGCCAATCTGCGACCTCAGCTGTTGCTGACGGCGCTGTTCACCAGCCTGGGGGGCAGTGACCTCTGAGGAGGGTGGAGCCGGAGAGGGGATTTGAACCCCTGACCTACGCATTACGAGTGCGTTGCTCTGCCGAGCTGAGCTACTCCGGCGGGGGCGGGGGATGCTAGCGGACCACCGCGGCGACCCGGTCGCGGGCGGCCAGCGGCCGGGTGCTAGCGTGCGCGCCTGTGGCCGACCAAGCCGACTTCGAAGCCGATGCCATGCAGTTTGCCCCCCAGCTGTACACCGCCGCCATGCGAATGGCGCGCAATCCCACGGACGCCGAAGACCTGGTGCAGGAGACCTTCCTGAAGGCGTACCGGGCCTATCACACGTTCGAGGCAGGGACCAACCTGAAAGCCTGGCTCTACCGGATCCTCACCAACACCTACATCAACAAGTATCGGAGGGCGAGCCGCCGACCGTCCGAAGTCGATCTCGGTGATGTGGAAGACCTCTATCTCTACCGGAGACTGGGTTCCGAGCAATCCGCCGAGGCGTCCCAGTCCGCCGAAGATCTCTTCCTCGACGGCCTCGTCGAGTCCGACATCAAGCAAGCGGTGGAGCGACTGCCCGAGCACTTCAGGATGCCGGTTCTCCTTGCCGATCTCGAGGGGTTTTCCTACAAGGAGATCGCCGAGATCCTCGACGTACCGATCGGAACAGTGATGTCGCGGCTCCATCGTGGAAGAAAGGCGCTCGAGAAGGCGTTGTGGGAGTTTGCACGTACCCGAGGGCTCGTCCCGGCAGATGAGGTCGATACATGAGTGAACACTGCGACGACGCTCTCGAGAACATCTACATGTACCTCGACCGCGAGCTGGACGGCGACAGTGCGTCGGTGATCCAGGATCACCTCGAGGACTGCCCGCCTTGCGAGCATGCCTACTCGTTCGAGGAGAGGCTCAAGAAAGTGATCCGGCAGCGTCTCCAGGTAGAAGTTCCCCCCGAGTTCCTCAGCCGGCTTCGCCAGGCGCTTCACGGCGAAGGTTCCTGACTCTCGGTTAGTCTCGCGGTCCTATGCGTCGCATCTTCGTTGCATCCCTGATAGTGGCCACGTCCTCGCTGATGGTGCTCCCCGCATTCGCCCAGGAGGAGACACCCGCCCCGCAGGAGCCGGCTCCCGCTGGGGAGCTGATCCAGCCTGCAGTCGTGGTGCCGCCGCCGGCCGACGATGCTCCCGAGGCTCAATGGACCTACAAGTTCCTGATCCCCCTCGGCCTGGTGGTCGCAGCCCTCGCCGTGTTCGTGACCGTGGTCCAGTATTTCGTGAAGGTGGTCCGGTCGCGCTACAAGCTCGTCGAGTGACCGACGAAGTCCCCTGGCCGTTCGCCGGCAGGGTCGCCGGCCTGGTCGCCGGTTCCTACCCGCTCGGGCTGTCCTATCACATGGAGCAACTGCGCAGTTCGCTGCCCCCTATCGCCGGGCGCGCCAATCTGCTCGTGGCCGAGTCCACCGGCCTCGAGCTGCCCGGTGCGCCCGAGGTGATCGTGGTGGGGCGACGCGATTGGGCGGAGAGGAACATCGCCGCCTTCTCCAAGCTGATGGAACCGGCAGAGCAGCGGATCGCGCAGCGACTGGGATCGGTCGGTGCCGACGAGATCGGACCCACGGTGGCGCGCCGGCTGGTCGCCGGGGAGACCGGTGCCCTGTTGGGTGTCCTGTCGCGGCGGGTTCTCGGGCAATACGAACTCGTGCTGCCCACCGGGGACGATGGGGACTCCGTGGCATTCGTCGGCGAGAACATCCTCCAGATGGAGCGAAACCAC
>JBFGRR010000085.1:0-7028 GCA_041567215.1 Acidimicrobiia bacterium
AGGCTGAAGCGGCCTCCGGACATCGAATCGAGGGTCACGGCAGCCTTCAGATGGACCGCCGGGTGCCGGAAGGTCAGGGGACTCACCAGCGACGAGATCTGGAGGGTCGAGGTCTCCCGGGCGATGCCGCCGAGGATCACCAATTGATCGAAGCCCACCGAGTCCAGGTCTCCTGACAGGTAGTGGTCCGCCACCGCGAGTGCCGGCACCCCGCTGTTCTCACACCACCGGGCGAGCTGCATCGTGTGCTCGTATCCGCCCATGGTTTGGACACAGATCTCCACGGTCGTCCTCTCCTATTTGAGCTTCGGGGCTGCGGTGCCTTCCATCAACTTCGTCGGAACCGCCCGGACCACGAAGGGTCTACGAGCCCGCCGTCGTGCTCGTCGTCGGGGTCTCGATGGGCGCCGGGTACCCGATGACCTGGATGCCCTTCATCGCCAACTCGGTGAAGAGCTTGCCTTCCCGCTCCTGGGCCGGGTAGACCGTGTCGACCACGATCTGGACCTCGAGGGTCGAGAAGCTCACGTAGTCCTTGACCTGGCTGCCGGGCCGGTCCTCCAACTCGATCGGGAAGGCGATCCCCGTGGCCGATCCGTCGCTGATCCGGAGGCCCTTGGCCCGGTAGTTCTGGAAGAACCGGTTGCCTTCGCCCAGGTTCTCCCACAGCACCTTCTGCACCACCATCGGCTCGGCGAAGATCAGACGGATCCTCACCTCCTGGTCGCTCTCGAGGCGTTCCCAGTTGAACTGATACTCGCCGTCACCGGAGTCGATGAGATTGCGACAATCGAACCCGCTCAAACCCTCGACCGAGCACTCGGCCCGGAGGATGGCTATCGGGCCGGCTACCGGGGCGGTGGTGGTCGTCGTGTCGGCAGCCACCACCGAAGAGGTGGTCGTCGGATCGTCACCCCCGAAGAGGTTGAACAAGAGCGAGATGAGCACCACGAGGATGAGCACGCCCCCGATCGCCAGGGCTGCTCTCACCCCGGCCGTCGATTGGACCGCGGGCCTGGGGGCCACCGGCAACGCCCCTTGCGATAGGCGCGCTCCGCACTCTTCGCAGTGGCGGTTGGTGGCCGGGTTGGAGGATCCGCAAGACGGGCAGGGGATCTCCGAGCGGGGGAAACGCACCGGAGCGGCTACGTCCTCTCCTTCCGGCGGGGCCTCTTCGAGCGAGAACTCCTCGAAGTCCTCGCCTTCCGACCTGGCCGGCTTGAGTTGATCGATCCAGGCTCCGCAGTTTGGACAGAACTGCTCGTCGGCTGCCGCCGTTCCGCAGTTGTCGCAGATGTTCACCGCCAAGCAATCCTCCTCAGCCCGGGTATTGTGCCACGCCGTGGCCCTACTCCTTGTCGTTCGAGTTGCCGAGCCCTGGACCTGGGGGTCGATGCTGGCCGGGCTGGTTCTGTTGGCCTTCGTCTTGCTCGGTGTTGCCGCGGCGCTGAGGCGCCTCGCCGGTCGCTGAGGTCGAACTCGTCACACCACCCCGATACGATCGCACGATGGCTTCTTTCGAGTGCCCTGAGTGCGGCTACCAGACGTCGAAGTGGATGGGCTTCTGTCCGCAATGCCGGGTGCAGCAACCGTTGGTGGAGGTCGACCGCCCGGTTCGTAAGAGGGCCAGGGCTCCTCAGGCGGTTTCGCTCACCGAGGTGGCCGCCAACCCCATGGAACGCCGCCCCTCTGGCCTGGGTGAGTTCGATCGGGTGCTCGGTGGAGGCATCGTTCCCGGTTCGGTGATCCTGTTGGGCGGTGAACCCGGGATCGGCAAGTCGACGCTGCTCCTCCAACTCGCGGGTGCGCTGGCGCAGGGCGGCCGGTCGATCCTCGTTGCCAGCGCCGAGGAGTCCGCCGAACAGGTGGCCCTGCGGGCGCAGCGACTCACCGTCGCCGGCGACGAACTCCTCCTCGTCTCGGACACCGATGTCGACGCCATCATCGAGGCGGCGGAGTCCGCGAGGCCCGAGGTCCTCGTCGTCGATTCCATCCAGGCCGTCGCCGCCGCCGAGGTCGGCTCTGCACCGGGGTCGGTGTCCCAGGTCCGCGAGTCGGCGGCCCGTTTGATCAGATACGCCAAGAAGCAGCGGGTGCCGGTGATCCTGGTGGGCCATGTGACCAAGGAGGGAACGCTGGCCGGTCCCAAGGTCCTGGAGCACATGGTCGACGTCGTGCTCGCCCTCGAGGGGGACCAGGAGAGGGGGTTCCGCTCGCTGCGCGGGTTCAAGAACCGGTTCGGACCAACGCACGTGGTGGCGCTCTTCGACATGCGGTCCGAGGGAATGGTCGAGGTCGCGGACCCTTCCGAGGCTTTCCTCAGCGAGTGGCGGGCCGGAGTCCCCGGAACCGTGGTCTTTCCGTCGGTCGAGGGGCGTCGATCGGTGTGCGTCGAGGTTCAGGCGCTCGTCGCACCCTCACCGCTGCCCCAGCCGCGCCGGTCGGTACGCGGGTTCCCGGGCGCCAGGGTCCACCAGATCGTCGCCGTGCTCCAGCGCCACGCAGGTTTGTCCCTCGCCGATCGGGAGATCTACGTCAACATCGTGGGCGGCTGGAGGATCGAAGAACCGGGTGCCGATCTCCCCGTGGCGCTGGCGCTGGCATCGTCGGCTCTCGATCTCCCGCTCGGATCGATGGCCTCGTGGGGAGAGGTGGGTCTTGCGGGCGAGATCAGGCCGGTTCCTTTCCATGACCGCCGCGCCGAGGAGGTCGCTCGCCTCGGCGTCGAACGAATCCTCGCTGCCGAGCCGGGCCGCCCGATGGGAATCGGCGAGGCCCTGTTCAGGGCGGGTCTCAGCGCCGCTGCCACTCGCGAGGCCTGATACCCTCGGGCCGTGGTCAAGTACGCATCTTCGACTCTCCGGACCCTCGAACGCCTCGTCCCGGGGACCGGGCTTCGCCAGGGTCTCGAGAGGATCATCCAGCAGGGCAAGGGCGCCATCATCGTCCTCGGATCGGGGAAGGACGTCGACAACATCTCGAGCGGCGGATTCGCACTCCACCGTGCTGCCTTCACGCCGGCGAAGCTGGCGGAGCTCTCCAAGATGGACGGCGGGATCGTGATCGATGACAACCACGACATGATCGTCGCCGCCAACGTCCACTTCGTGCCGTCCAACGAGATCCCCACCGATGAGACCGGGTCCCGTCACAGGACGGCGCAGCGGATCGCCGCCCAGACCGGCCGTCCGGTGGTGGCGGTGAGCGAGGGACGGCGCATCGCCACCCTGTATCTCGAGGGCCAGAAGGTCGAGTTGCGCAGCCCCACGGAGATCGCCGCCCGGGTGAACCAGGAATTGCTGACACTCGACCGACTCCGCCGCAGACTCGACGACGCCGAGCACGCACTCACCCAGCTCGAGTTGACGGGCCTTGCGACCAACCGCCACGTGGTCAGAGTCCTCCAGCGCGCCGAGTTGGTGCGCCGGGTCGGCCTTGCCATCGAACGGGAGGCGGTGACGCTCGGTGATGAGGGTCGCCTCGCCTTCATCCAACTGTCCGACATGGTGCGCGGTATCGAGCACCTCCGCGAGGTCACGCTTCGCGACTACCTAAAGCCTCGGACCATGAAGGCGATCAACAGCGCCGTCACGAAGCTGGAGGCCGTCGAGGAGGGGGATCTGGAGGATCCGCTCAACGTCGGGAGGGTGCTCGGATTCCTCGATCTCGAAGATCCGGTCACCCCGCGTGGTTTCCGGGTGCTGGGACAGGTGGGCAGACTGCCGGACTCGGTTCGTGACGAGATGATCAAGCACTTCTCGAGTTTCGAGAAGATGCTCTCGGCCACCACCGCCGACCTGGAAAAAGTGGAAGGAATCGGAACAGCTCGGGGCTCCTACGTCCGCCACTACTTCGATCGTCTGATCGCCACGGCGAACGACTGGTCTCCGCCGGTCAGCTGACGATTACACTCGCTCCCCACTCATGGCAACCAAGAAACAAGCAGCCGCCAAGCCGGCGCCGTCCAAACCGACGCGAGCAAAGAAGACGTCGAAGTACAGCGTCGGCGACAAGGTGGTTCACCCCCAGCACGGCGCCGCCACCATCGCCAAGAAGGTGAAGCAGGAGTTCAACGGCGAGAAACTCGACTATTTCGTGCTCGACATCGCCACCGAGCAACTGACCGTGATGGTCCCGGTGTCCAACATCGAAGAGGTGATCCGGCCGATCATCTCGAAGACCCAGGCGCGCAACGTCCTGAAGGTCCTGAAAGAGGAGCCGCAAGAGGCCGGATCGAACTGGAGCCGCTGGTACAAGGTGCTCAACGAGAAGATGACTTCTGGCGACATCTTCCAGGTTGCAGAGGTGGTTCGTGACCTCAACTACGCACAACAGACGAAGGGCATCTCGCCTGCGTTGAAGAGGATGTTCTCGAAGGCGCGTATCGCTCTGACATCAGAACTCGAGTTCTCCCTGGTCATCGATGAGGAAGAGGCTTTGAAGAAGCTCGAGCGAGCCCTGCCCGAGTTCGAGCCTCTCGAGAGCTGAGTGGGCACCCGCGTCGGCTGGGGTTTCGACGCACATCGTTTCGGAGGCGATCCCCCGGTGGTGCTCGCCGGCGTCGATGTCTCCTCGACGCGAGGCGTGCTCGCCACATCCGACGGTGATGTCGCCGCCCACGCGGTGATCGACGCCGTGCTCGGAGCGGCTGCGCTCGGCGATCTGGGAAGCCACTTCCCATCCTCCGAAGAGGAGTGGCATGGCGCGAACAGCATGGACCTGCTGGCACGGGCGGCCCAGATGGCTGCCGACGCCGGTGTCAGGTCCGAGAGCGTCGATCTGACGATCATCGCCCAGGCAGAGCGGGTCGCACCTCATCGGGAAGCGATGCGCTCCAACCTCGCCTCGGTCCTCGGCCTGGAGATCGGCGCCGTTTCCGTCAAGGCGACGACGACCGACGGCATGGGTTTCATCGGGGCCGGGGAGGGCATCGCCGCAGTGGCCGTCGTGGTCGCTTCCAGCGCCTCGTAACATGCCAGTCCGATGATCCAGGTCTACAACACCCTTGGGCGCGCCCTGGAGCCACTGGAGCCCCGCCGGGACGGTGAGGTATCCATGTACGTGTGCGGTCCCACGGTCCAGTCGGACCCCCACGTGGGTCATGGGCGTTCAGCCGTCGCCTTCGACGTCATTCGCCGCTACCTCCAGTGGAGGGGCTACCGGGTGACCTTTGTGCGCAACGTCACCGACGTCGAAGACAAGATCATCGCCGCCGCCAACGAACTGGGCATCGATCCTTCCGTTCACGCGGCCAGGGTCGCCGAGAGATTCCGGCAGGCCTTTGCCGACCTGGGTGTCCTCGACCCGGACGTCGAACCGAAGGCGACCGACCACATCGGCGAGATGCTCGATCTGATAGCCAGGCTGATCGAGCGGGGCCTCGCCTATGCGGCGCCCAACGGCGACGTCTACTTCTCGGTGAGGACCCTCGAGTCCTACGGGAAGCTCTCGGGGCGTGATCCGGACGAGCTCCGCTCGGGTGCCCGCGTCGAGGTCTCCGAAGCCAAGGAGGATCCCCTCGATTTCGCCCTCTGGAAGGCGGCCAAGCGGGGTGAGCCTGCCTGGGAGTCGCCCTGGGGGAGCGGGCGTCCCGGCTGGCACATCGAGTGCTCGGCGATGGCCGAGAAGTACCTGGGCGCCTCTTTCGACATCCATGGAGGAGGCTCCGATCTGATCTTCCCTCACCACGAGAACGAGATCGCCCAATCCGAGGGGGTCTCCGGAGAGGTGTTCGCCCGCTACTGGCTCCACAACGGGATGGTCAACCTCGGCGGGGAGAAGATGGCCAAGTCGACGGGCCACGTGATCGATCTGGCCTCTGCCGTCGAGCGCTTCGGCGGTCCCGCGGTTCGCCTCTTCTACCTGCGCGCCCACTATCGATCTCCGCTCGAATTCTCCGAAGAGCTTCTCGACGATGCCCGGGCATCTCTGGATCGTCTGGCCCGGCTCATGTCGCGCTCGGCCGGCGGCGATGCCCCTCCCGATCGATCCGTCCTGGACGCCTTCACCGCCGCCATGGACGACGACTTCGCGACACCGGAGGGCCTGAGCGTGCTCTTCGACACCGTCCGGGACGCCAACCGGGCCCTCGATGCCGGCGAGGAGGCGGACGCCTTGCTGGCGGCTGTCGGGGAGATCCTGGGCGTCCTCGGGCTCGAAGTGGACGTGGTCACCGACCTGTCCGACCTCGAGGCGGCGGTTGGCGTTCTGGTCGGCTCTCTCGCCCTCACCGCCACCGGGTCCGTGGCCGGGGACCTGGACGCGATCGTCGAGGCCCGCCGCCAGGCGCGGGCCGACAGGGACTGGTCGAAGGCGGACGAGATCCGGGACAAGCTCTCCGATCTCGGCATCGTCGTGGAGGACGGGGCCGATGGCTCGCACTGGCATCGGCGATAGCGTCGAAGGGCTCCATGCGGTGGCTGCCGCACTGGAGGCCGGACGAGTGCTCGAGCTGTTCGTCGATGCCACCCGTGAGGAACGCGTTGCCGAGATGCTGGATGGAGCCCGCTCGTCTGGGGTGACCGTGACGGTCGTCGGCGACGTGCGGGTCATGGCTCACACCACCGCCCCCCAGGGTGTGGTGGCGAGGTGCCGGCCCCTGGAGACGGTCTCGATCGACGACCTGGCCGCGATGCACACGCCCGCGGCGTTGATGATCGTGGACCACGTGGAGGACCCCCACAATCTGGGTGCGATCGTCAGGAGTGCGGTTGCAGCCGGCATACCGCGGATCGCCATCCCCACCCGGCGAGGTGCTCCCCTCGGCGGTGCCGCTTTCAAGGCCGCCGCCGGAGCCCTCGAGCGGGCGACCATCGCCGAGATCTCGTCGGTGGCGGATGCCGTCAAACGGCTCGGATCGGCCGGGGTGTGGAGTGTCGGCCTCGATGCCGGGGGAGAGACATCCCTTTTCGGGCTCGGGCTGCTCGCCGAGCCGGTGGCGATCGTGATCGGGGGAGAGACCGGCCTGGGGAGACTCGTGAGCGAGAGGGTGGATGTGCTCGCCTCGGTCCCCATGGCGGGACCGGTGG
>JBFGRR010000086.1:0-6913 GCA_041567215.1 Acidimicrobiia bacterium
GCTCCCGACGTATACACGGACAGCCAGACGATGGCATGGATCTTCGACACCTACTCGATGATGCACCCTGGTCAGGGAAGCCTCCCGGTGGTGACCGGCAAGCCGCTCGAGTTGGGTGGTTCGGTCGGCCGCGACGCCGCCACCGCCCAGGGCGTGTTCCACGTCACCGTGCGTTTCCTGCAACTCGGTGGCATCCCCGGCCTAGCCGACGTCAAGGGGGCAACCGTGGCCATCCAGGGCTTCGGCAACGCCGGAAGGCATGCAGCGCGGCTCTTCCACGAAGCGGGGGCGACGATCGTGGCGGTGTCCGACTCGCTGGGTGGCATCCACGACGCCGAAGGGCTCGAGCCGGCCAAAGTGGGCCAGCACAAGGACGCGACCGGCAGCGTGGTCGGATTCCCCGGCGCCCGGGGTCTCGACTATCGAGGCGTCCTGGAGGTCCCGTGCGACATCCTGGTCCCTGCAGCCGTCGAGAACATGATCACGATCGAGAACGCCGGCAAAGTGAAGGCGAAGCTGGTCGTCGAGGCTGCCAACGGACCGACCACCCCCGCTGCCGACGACATCCTCGCCGAGAGCGGCGTGAAGGTGTTGCCCGACATTCTCGCCAACGCAGGTGGGGTGGTGGTCAGCTACTTCGAGTGGGCTCAGAACCTCGCGAACCAGCAGTGGGAGGAGACGGAGGTAGCCGAGAAGCTCCGCAAGAAGATGTACAAGGCGACCGACTTCGTGGTGACGAAGAGGGCCGCCCTTCTCGAGTCGCTGCCGATGTTCCGGGAGAGATGGGCTTCGGACCATCCGGGGGCTGCCGAGCTGCCGGTTCCCGACTACCGCACCGCAGCGATGACCGTGGCGGTCCAGCGCTGCCGGAACGCCGCCTTGCAAAGAGGTATCTGGCCCTGAACCGATGACCACAGGACTCGTGGTCACCTCCGGGAGCGCCCGCCCGGCCGGGGCCATGGATATGATCTGGACCGGCCGGAGGGGTTGCTGGTCACGGGTCTGATGGCTCCGCTCGTCCTGTCACGATCGCTTTGAGGTGGTCCACCGATGCTCGAGGCTTTGATCAGCGGGATGCTGGCTGGATACGGCATCGCCATTCCGGTCGGCGCGATCGCCGTACTGATCGTCGGCGTCGGAATGAAGAACGGGTTTGCCGCCTCGGCGAGCGCAGGTGCGGGGGCGGCCACCGCAGACCTGCTCTACGCATCCGTGGCGGTTGTGGCCGGAGGCGCAACGGCGGCGGTTCTCGAACGCCACTCGGAGCCGATCCGATACCTGTCTGCCGCGGTGTTGATCGTCATCGCCATCGCCGGTCTCGTCGGGTCCCGAAGGGCGCCTGCCGTCGATGGTTCCCGCGCGGTGGGGGTCGAGAGGGGCCATCTTCCCGGTGTCTACGCCCGCTTCGTGGGCCTCACGGTCATCAATCCGCTCACGGTCGTCTACTTCACGACTGTGGTGATCGGCAGCGGGTTGGCTGCCGATCTCCAGCCCGGCCAGGGCATCGCGTTCGCCCTTGCAGCGTTCGCCGCGTCGCTCTCGTGGCAGTTGCTGCTCGCCGGGATCGGCTCGGTGGCGGGTCGCAGGCTGTCCCCCAGGTTCAGGATCTACTCGGCGGTCGCCGGCAACATCCTCATCCTCGGCTTTGCCCTGAGGATTCTCCTCGGAGGCTGAGAGTCAGGCCCGCAGCGGAGTCGGCTCGTCCTTTTCCCGGTCGTCGATGCCGAGCAGCATCAGGATCGAGATTGCGATCCCGAGCACCAGGGACGACAGGAATTGGGTCTTGAGCGTCTCGACGGCAGACGTGAAGGTCACTGCGAGGCCCTGTCGGGGGCTCAGCGACCGGCGGCCCACTTCCTCCATGTTCGGATTGGCCGGCGGCCGGGCGGACACGACCAGTCCTGTCTTCACCTCGGTTGCTCGCTCGGCGGTCATCGCGCCCGGCGCCGGCGGCAGCGTGGTCGTGGTGGTCGGCAGGGTCACGATGATCTCGGGAATCGTGGTCGTGGTCACCGATGGCGGCGCCTCGGTGGTGGTGGTGGTCGGAGGCAGCGTCGTGGTGGTGGTCGGAGGCAGCGTCGTGGTCACCGGTGGGGCGGTCGTGGTGGTCGGGGGGAGGGTCGTGGTGGTGGTGGTCGTGGTTGTTGTGGTGGTGGTTGTGGTGGTCGGCGGCGGTGGCGGGACCGAGACGGTGATCTTGAAGGTCACCGGGGTGATCGCCCCACCGCTGTCGGTGGCCTCGATGGTCACCAGGTAGGGGCTGCCGGTCGCGGATCCTGCCGCCAGTGTTCCACTCACGATCCCGGTAGCGCCGTCGAAGGTGAGGCCGGCGGGTAGACCTGCGGCGGTGAAGGAAAACGGGTCGTCATCGGGGTCGTACGCCGCGACTCCGGTCGAGACGGAAGCTCCCTCGAAAGCCGCAAGGTCGGCTGGAGCCGATGTGAACACGGGTGCCCGGTTCGTGTTCACGATCGTCCAAGTGAAGGTGGCGGAGTCCACGCCTGGTGGGGCCGCGTCGTCGGAGACGGAGATGGTCACCGAGAAGGGTGACCCGGCGGAGGCGTCATATGAGATCGTTCCCGAGATCACTCCGGTGTCAGGATCGAGGGCCAGACCCGGAGGCAGTCCCGACGCCGAGAAGGACAGGACCGGTGCGGGCAGGTCGGGGTCGGTCACCGGCACTGGTATCGAGACCGTCTCGCCTTCGGCGTTCGAGCGATCCGGAAGGGCCCCCAGGATTGGCGCCTCGTTTGCCTCGGCAACGTTGATGGTGACGAATTCCTCCACCCATCTTCCGGTCAGATCGGTGGCTCGGACCGTGAATTTGTAGGTACCGGGGCCATCCGCTTCCTCTGTCAGCCAGCTGAACACACCGGTGTCGGGATCGAAGGAGGCGCTGGGCGGCACGGTGTCGGGACCGTCGAGGACGGCGTAGGTGATCTTGTCGCCGGTGTCGGGATCGGTGGCCGAGGCGGTGAACCCGGCCACTGCGCCTTCCGCGACGTCGACGTCGGCCGGCGGCGAGAGATCGGGGTCGTCGGGCGAGGGGTTGACCGTCACGGTGACGGATGCGGTGGCGGTCCCGCTTCGGCCGTCGTCGATCGTGTATCCGAAGCTGCTCGACTGGTCGAAGTCGGGATCGGGCTTGTAGGTGACCGTTCCATCGAGGTTGTCCGTGACGGTGCCACCTGCCAGTCCGGTCAGGTCGAGGGATTGGAGGGCGATCGGGTCGCCGTCTAGGTCGGAGACGAAGGCCGCGTCGAGCAGGTCGATGGTGACCCCGACGGTGTCATCCTCGGCGATAGAGGCGGAGCGGTCGGACGCAGACGGATCCCTGTTCACGTCCGTGACCGTCCACGTGAACGTGTCGATGGCCTTGTTGCCCTCCGGATCGGTGGCGGTGATCGTTACGAGATGGGGGCTGTCCGTAGCGCCGTCGTAGTTGATGGTCCCGGAGATCAGCCCGGTCCCACTGTCGATGGTCAGGCCCGGCGGCAGCCCGGTCGACTGGTAGACGAGAACTCCTGCCTCGGGGTCGGTCGCCGACGAGTCGATCGAAACCGTTGTGTTCTCCGGGTCGGTCCGATCGGGCAGGTCCTGGTCGAAGGTGGGGTTGCCCCCGGCGCTGACGAGTATCTCGACGTCGTCCACGGCGAATCTGCTGGCATCCGATCCGCCCACCAGCTCGAAACGGATGGCGCTGTTCGCGGTCGCGAACGCGGTGATGTCGTATTGAACCGTCGTGTTGACCTTCTCGGGCGTCGAGAGGGGAAACGTGGCCACGATCGAGAATGTCGAACCGTCTGCGGAGGCGAGCAGCCGCACCTCTCCGGCGCCACCTGAGGGTACCTTCTTGTGCCGGTAGTTGAACTGGAGGATCGCGCTGGTGGCCGTCGAGCCGTCGAACGATCGGGTGATGTGGGCGTCGTCCGGCCCATCTTTCCCAAGGGTCACACAGGGCGCGGCGAGGCACTTGTCGTCGGAGGCGGGAACCTCGATGGCACCGCTCGAGGCGCTGTCGTCGTCTCCCGTCTCGATCCATGGACCGATCCAGGCATCAGTCCCGTTGGAACCCGAGTACGAGCCGGCGGTATCGAATCGATCGAGGAATTGGCGAGGAGCCGCTGCCACCGAGGCTGCCGCACCTATCAGCGTCGAGAGCAGCATCCCCACCAGTCCGGCTGCCACAGCCCTGCGCCGCCGCTCTGGCCGGAACACCACCCGGTGGGTCGTCATGAGGCCTCGGCGACGGGCACCCACGCTCCCGACGGTGCGGCTTCGGCGAGAGGTATGCGCACGGTGAACACCGTCGAGGCGCCGATCCGCTCGTAGGTGAGATCGCCATCCATCTCCAATGCCAGCGATCGGGCGATGTTGAGGCCGAGGCCGACGCTCCCCGTCAGGAGGGCGCGGCGGCCGTCGTGGACGAATCGTTCGAAGAGGCGGGTGGCGATTTCGTCGGGAACGCCAGGGCCGTTGTCAACCACCGACAGCAGATAGGCATCCCGGACCTTGCGGCCACGGATGCCGATGACCGGCCCACCGTGCTTGATCGCGTTGGACACGAGGTTCCTGACCACCTGGCGGAACCGGAGCGGGTCGGCCCAGATCAGTGCGTTCTCGATCTCGGCGGGGATGTCGTGGCGCGTGCGGCGCAGTGGCGCCAGCACGGCTTCCACCTCGCCTGCGATCTCGGCGCTCGAACGCTGGATGGTGAGGGCGCCCGCCTCGAGGCGGGCAGCCATGAGGAGGTCCTCGACCATTCGTGACAGCTCCGCGGACTCGGAGTTGATCAGACCGATCAGCTCGAGGCTCGACTCGGGGTCGACGATGCCTTGTTCGATGAGGATCTCGGAGAACCCGTAGATCGACGTGAGCGGAGTGCGGAACTCGTGTGACAGGCCGGCGATGAACTCGTCCTTGGCCCTGCTGACCTCCTTCTCCGCCTTGAGCTTCGCCTCGAACTGGATGCGCCGATCGCGTAGCTGTCGTTTCACCATGGTCCGGTACACGACGAGTGCGAACAGAGGAATCAGAAGTGTGACGAACAGGCGGGTGACGCTCGACACCCTGCCGGCGGTCCCTTCGCTGTCGGAGATCTCGGTCTGGATGGTCCCCAGGCGGGAATCCAGGAGCGCCGCGAGCGCCTGAAAGGAATCCTCGACCATGGTGGCGTTGCCCTCGAGGGCGAGTTCCGCCTGTCCGGCGTCTGCTTGTTCGATGACCCGGCGCGCCGTGAGCGCGAATTCCTTCATCGCGGCGGTGATCGCAGGTCCGGCGATCTCGGCTTCGGCAGCCGCCCCGATGGCCTCGAAGTTGTCTATCGCGGCTACCGCCTCGGCGATGGCGTCGTCGAGCGCCGAGCGCGGGGCGAATCCTGCTGCAAAGTCCACGGCGAAGAACACCGCCTGTGCATTGGCGGCACGCACCAGGGAGGCGCTCCCCTGGGCGGCGTTGGCCCAGTGAAGATCTCGGGCATTGGCGGCCACCCTCTCGGTGGTGTTCGAGGTGGCGAGAACGAGGACCAGGCTGGCCGCGACGAGAACCGCACCGGCGCCTGCCAGCACGGCCACGACACGCTTGCGCTGCCTGGGGGTTCCATCGACCACGACGCGTTTGTCGGCAGGTTTCGATCTGAGCTTGAGTACCCGCAGGTGTCAGCCCGATGAAGCCACCTTTTCAGCACGCCTCATCACAGCCGTCGTCGTGGCAATCACCATCAGGGTCCAAACGATCGACGATGCGGCCAGGTGGAGAGTCACCACCGCACTCGACTCGACCTTCGTGAGCACGTGGAGAAACCCGACGCCGATGTTGAGCGCATAGGCCCAGAAGGTCCACATGGTGAGGCGGACTTCGAACTCGCCGCGCTGGTCTACCCGCGCCACCCGCCACAGGTAGGCGAAGTAGAAGAGACCCAGTCCTGCGGCGAGACGGTGGGTCCAGTGGATGAGTATGAGGCTGGAGGAGAACTCGGGGATCAGTGCCCCCTCGACGAGCGGCCAACCTGCCACGTACTGGTTGTGGACCAGCGAACCCAGGAGGAGGACGGCGAACGCCGCTGCCGCTCCCAACCCATACAGGGCCACCCAGCGCGGATCGACTGGTCCACGGCCCTGGAGTTCGGGCGACGTGGCGACCACCACGACGGCGAACAGGGCGACGATGCTCATCGAGATGGCCAGGTGGAGGCTCACCAGATCGGCGTCGAGATCTGCCTTGACGACGGCTCTCCCGATCCAGGCCTGCACACCGATTGCGAAGACGGTGGCTGTCGAGGCATACAAGGCCACCCGGTTCCGGCGAAGTCTCCGCCAGGCCTGCACGGCTGTGGCGACGGCGATCAGGCCGACGATGGCCGCTATCCATCGGTGAGTCCACTCGATGATCATCTCGAACTCGAAGCGGGGAAGCAGCCCTCCGAGCGCACCACCCTCGCAGAGCGGCCACTGGTCGGCGCAGCCGTAGCCGCTTCCGCTCCCGCGGGTGAACGCGCCGAAGGCGACCAGGGCGAGAGTGGCGGCGAGGCCGATGCGCGACAGCCGGCGTGTGGATGGCATCGCCGGGGAGGATAGGGCCCGCCGCCGGGCAACCAGACAGGGACTAGTGCATTGGCGCGTGAACAGTATGGCGCTCCCGTTTCGATGCCCGATTTGTCGATGACAGACCTATGACGATTCGATCGGAGTCCCGAATGTCTTCCCGTTGGTCCTCGTCCTTTGCGGCGCTCGCCCTCGTCGTCTCGGTAGCGGTCCCTGCCCTGGCTGTCCCAACGACAACGGATGACGTGTCGGTGCTGGTGATCGAAGCCGTCCCGTCGAGCGCGGACGCAGAGGCCCTGGTCGAGCGTCTCGGCGGGACCGTCGGACTCGAACTCGGCCTGGTAGGAGGCTTTTCCGCGACCGTTCCATCC
>JBFGRR010000087.1:0-6865 GCA_041567215.1 Acidimicrobiia bacterium
GTCTTCTACCTGGCAACCGGACTGGTGGCCACGGCAGGACATGTCGCGATGAACCCGTCGAGCACCACCCCGGTTGTCGGCGCATCCGGCGCCATCGCAGGTGTCATGGGGGCTTACCTCGTGTTCCATCCGCGGGCGAGGGTGCGCTCGATCATCGCGCCATTCTTCTTCTGGCCTTTCGATGTCCCCGCGGTGGTGTTCCTGTTGCTGTGGTTCATGGGCCAGTTCGCTCTCGCCGGGGCCGAGACCAACATCGCCTGGGAGGCCCACGTCGCCGGATTCGTCGCGGGTGCCGTCTACGGCGCCCTTTTCAGAGGGCGACGAGGCGGGGCACGTCGGTGATCGACGCGACGACGTGGTCGGGGGGCGGTCGAACCCCGGCGGCGTCGTCGGTTACACCTGTCAACACGAGGATCGATCCCCACCCTTCGGCATGAGCCATCGCCAGGTCGGTGTCGGGGCGGTCGCCGACCACCCAGACCGGCCCCGCTCCAAGCCTGCTGGTGATCAGCGATCGCATCGGTACCTCCGGTTTCCCGGCGGCCACCGCCGCGGTTCCGCTGGCAGTTTCGACTGCGGCCACCACCGAGCCTGCTCCGGGTGCCAGGCCCTCGGGCGTCGGATAGGTGGAGTCCCGGTTGGTGGCGACGAGCCAGGCTCCCCCGCGTACTGCGGCCATCGCATCGGACAGCTTCGCGTACGTGAAGTCGAAATCGACGCCCACGACCACCACGTCGGCGTGGCGCCAATCGGTTGTGGTCTCCACACCGCTCTCCGCGAGTGCCTCCACGATGCCCTCCCCGCCGACGACGAAGGCACGCCTGGCTCTACCGGCGACGAGATGGGCTGCCGCGGTGGCCGACGAGATCACCTGATCGGCGGAAGCGGGGAACCCGGTTGTCCGGCGGATCTTCTCCGCTGTCGGCTCCCGGCCACGCGACGAGTTGTTGGTGCAAAACAGGAGTTGGTATCCGGCCTCTTGAGTTTCACTCAGCGACGCGCCTGCTCCGGGGATCCCCTGGCCGCCCAGGTAGACGACGCCGTCGAGATCGAAGACCACCGTGCCACTCATCGCCACCGCGCTCCCCACCTCTCGAGCAAGGTCGTCAACAGGCGCGTCGTCAGTTCGACCGAATCGAGCGACACCCGTTCGTCGTGGCCGTGGAACATCGACAAGAAGTCCGCAAAGCCGACTCTGGTGTCGAAGAGTCCGACCCCGTACGCAGGTACCCCCCGACTCCTGAAGAAGCGGGCGTCGGTGGTCGCCGGCATGACGGTGGGGAGCACGTTTCTGCTCCCGGTCAGCGCCTCGATCGAGTCAACGGCCACCTCCCAGAGCGGTCCCTCCGAACGGGTGCTGTTGGCCGGATGGTCGGCTACCGGAACGAGTTCGAGCCGGTCGGCCGCAGATCCCATCGCCTTGCGAAGGTGGGCATCCACATCCGTCCTCGACTGCCCCGGCAAAGCCCGCAGGTCCAGCTGCGCCTCGGCGAAACCGGGGATCACATTGGCCTTCACCCCACCGCTGATGACATTGGGACTGACCGTCAGGTGGGTACATGCGTGAACGTAGGCGGCGAACCGGGGCGAATCCGCCTCCAGCTCCTCGATTGCTGCGTCGATCTGCTCGGGGTCCAAGAGCCTCGAGGTCAATCCGGGGTCGAGCCCGAGCCCGGATACGAAAGCACGCCACTCGTCGGAGATCAGTACGGGTGAGGGTGTGGTGAATAGCCTGTCCAAACCGGCCACCAGCGGCTCGAGCGGGTTGTCGACGCCATAGGGGACGCTCCCATGTCCGGGCGTGCCATGCGACCGCACCACCGTCCAGTGGGGACCCTTCTCGCCAACCGAGATCGGATACGCCGGACCTCCTGCGGTAGCGATCGGCGGGTAGGCGATCTCGGTCAACAGGTAGTCGGTGGCAACGAGGTCCCAGCGGTTGTCGACCAGGTATCTGGCACCGAGGCCCCCTGCTGCCTCCTCATCCGCCACGGCGAGAAAGACCAGGTCTCCGGGAAGGGGATCTGCATCCCCTACCAGGTAGGACCTGAAGGCGACGGCCATCGCGGCTGTCAGGTTGAGCATGTCGATGGCACCCCTGCCCCAGACGAAACCATCGGCCACCTCGGCACCGAAGGGGTCGCGCGACCAGCCGGAGGCCTCGACCGGTACCACATCGGTGTGGCCCATCAACATCAGCGCCGGTGCTGCAGGATTCGTGCCCTCGACCCGGTACACGGCCGATTGCCTACCGGGTGCGGGTTCCACCACGACGCCGGAGCGGCCGAAGAAGTCGGCCAGGGTCGCCACCGAGCGATACTCGTGACCGCTCTCCACCGTGCCGTCGTTCACGCAGCTGTTGCGGATCAGTTCCGAGAGAAGGGCGAGAGTGTCAGCCATCCAGGTACCCATCGAGGGCCTTCAACAATGGCGGCATGGTCGGGGTCATCGCCAACTCGGAGGCACGGTCGAAATCGACCCACTCCGCTGCCGCGGCATCGTCGCCATGGCTCAGGGTGCCGCCCACCACGAACGCCACGAAGTCGACGAGCGTGTAGTGCCACTCCGGCGGCTCTCCGGGACCGATCGACTCCCCGACCCAGACGACCGGTCCGAGCGAGACCTCGAGACCCGTCTCTTCCCGGGCCTCCCGGAGTGCGGTCTCTTCGAGTGTCTCGCCGTACTCGACCTTTCCTCCGGGCACCGCCCACAGGCCGGCGCCCACTCCACGGCCCCGCTTGATGAGAACCAGCTTGCGGCCGTCGATTATCGCGACACCCACGCCTGGCACTGGCCTTCGAGTCATTCCGATCGGTGCATCACGATCGACCGGGCGGAGAACCCTCCTTGTTCGAAGAAGTTCTTCACGAGGCGGTGTCCGGGCAGCACGTGAGCATCGAAGCGGGTGATGCCACGCTTGCGCAGCGCCTCGAGGGCGATGTCACGCATGGCCTCTCCCACTCCGACCTCGCGAGCCGGGTGATCGACGAACACGAAACGGATCGATCCGACCTCCATGCCGTGCGCTTGGGGCAGCACGCCCTCGACCCGCGCAATGAGGAAGCCGAATGGAACGCCGTCGATCTCACCGATGAACACCATCGAGTTCGGCGACTCGAGTTCTTCGAGGAGCGAATCCCCAACCGGCTCCGCAAGCCCGTCGGCGGCGGACCACATGTCCGAGAGCGGGGCCATCTCGCTCTCGAGGGATCTGTAGAGATCGACGAGCACAGGGAGGTCGGAAACGAGGGCAGGCCTTGCGGTGGCGAATCTCATCTCCTCCACGGTAGAGGGATCCTCCCGAGTCCCCACTTGGTGACGAGAAGCATCGCCTCTGCGACGATGCGGCGGTTCATTTTCGACGTGCCGCGTTGACGATCCCGGAAGACTATCGGGATCTCGACGACAGCCAGGCCGGCGGTCGTCGCCCGCCACGCCATCTCGACCTGGAAGCCGTATCCCGAGGCCTCCGCCTGTCGATACGGGAGTTGTCGCAGGGCGGCTGATCGAAACGCCCTGAAGCCCGCGGTGGCGTCGCGCACGGGGATGCCGAGTGCCAGCCGCGCGTAGAGGTTCCCACCCCGGGAGATGAGCCGCCTGACCAGGGGCCAGTCTGGAGTCGAACCTCCCGGCACGTACCTGGAGCCGATGGCCAGGTCTGCTCCGGAGTTGAGCGCCTCGACGAGACGCGGGAGGTCAGCCGGGCTATGGGAGAAGTCGGCATCCATCTCGATGATCGCCCGCGCCCCTGTCTGAAGCACCCGATCGAAACCTGCCGCGTATGCCGGCCCCAGGCCTTCCTTCCGGGGCCGATGAAGCACCTCGACCATCGGGTCTTCGGCGGCGATCTCGTCGGCCAACGATCCGGTGCCGTCTGGTGAACCGTCATCGACGACCAGCACCCGGTACCCGTGCAGGCGTACCGACGCCAGCAGGTGCGGCAGGTTCGAGCGTTCGTTGTAGGTGGGGACTACGACCGTGACGTGCTCAGGAAGCACAGTCGAAGCAGATCAGCTTTCGGCGGTTTGCGAGTTGAGTCGTCTTCTTGACCAGGAAACAGGAGCTACACACGAATTCACCTGCTCCTTTCCCCTGGGCATCGACGTTCAGCGTCAACTCCTCACGACGGATCGCCCTCATCTCGGCGGCCTCATCGACGAGCATCGCCTCTTCGGTCTCGTCGTCCATGAGGGCAAGCTCCTCGGCCTCGAGTTCGTCGAGAGCCTCGTCGGCCTCCTCATCGTCTCCGTCCTCGGTCGATTCGTCGTCGGTTTCGTCATCGATGACGTCGTCGACGTCGGCCAGATCGTCGACATCCTCGAGGTCATCTACGTCCTCGAGATCGTCGACGTCCTCGAGATCGTCTAGGACGTCATCGTCGTCCACTGATTCGTCGACATCGTCGAGATCGGTCTCGTCGGCGGCCATACCGAGCCTTTCCTGTTTCGAGGGGCGGCGAGTATAAGTCCGTCGCCTGGGCGTTCGTCAGATCTTGATTTCGATGCCGCGAGGGATCATCGACAACCGTACCGGGGTATTGCCGAGGAGGTCGCCGTCGGCCTCGAAGGGCCACGGAACCTCTGTTGTGAGCTCGGCTTCAGGCATCGACCGCCGCCGCACCCCAGGATTGGACAGGTGAACCCCCCTCACGATCTTGGGAACCAGCAAGGGCGCTTCGCGCTTCTTGACGTTGAAGACCTGGACGTCCAGTTCCCCGTCCACCAGCATCGCCTTGGGCGCCACGTTCCAGCCTCCCGCGAAGAACTGGGCGTTGGCGAAGATCACCGCCAGCGCCGGTCCGTTGTATGGCTTGTTCCCTGATAGTTCGATGTTGCAGGCTGGAAAGCGAGGGAGCCTGGACAGGAACGCCAGCGGGTACCTGACCGGGCCCATCCTCCGGTGCATCTTCGGCGCCGTCTGCGCCGCTGCCGCTCCGGCTCCGGCCTGGGCCACGTTCAAGAACGCCCTCCGGCCCCACTCACCTTCTGCGATGCCCACATCCACCCGGTAGGAACGATCGCCCAACAGGTGATGGGCGGCAATATCGAGATTCGGAGTGATCCCGAATGTCCGGAGAAGGTCGCAACCAGTGCCGATGGGCAGCACGCCGAGAGGCCCGGCATCGTGGAGTCCTGCTTGGGTCAGGGCGTCGACGGCGAGGCTGACCGTTCCGTCACCGCCCGCGATCGCCAGCTTGCGCCCGGTGCGCGACACCGCAACGACCGCTTCCCGCATCGATTCGCGATCGGGCACCATTTCGATCTCGTGTGCAACGGAAGCCCGGTCGAGCGCCGAGGAGATCTCGGCCGCCGACACGGTCCTCCGGCCGGCGTTTGGATTCGCCAGCACGAGCCAGCTCATGCCACGCCCTGTGCGGCCACCACGCCGCGATCCACCAGCCGCAGGGCTTCTCGGCCTTCATCGGCAAGCTCGGGGAATCCATCGCGAAGCTGCCTCAGAAGGTCCACCAGTTGCCGAGACACCCGCACGAAGTCGCCCGGCGCGAACTCGGCCGAAGGCAGATCCTCCAGATCCCGATTCGAGGCCCAGGCGAAGGCGGCCGCCGCAAAGCCTGCCTCCGGCTGCCTAGTCATCGGCAGTTTCCGGCGTCTCTCCGTCAAGGCGAGTTCCTCCCAGAGTTCGATGATGCGACGGTACCGCTCCTCGACCACCGGTGACGGCCAGCGAGGTTCGGCGGGCCGGTCCGTGCGCGGCTCATAGACGAAGAAGGAAGCAACCGCAGCGAGTTCGCGCGGCTCGAGAGACCAGAAGTACCCTCGCTCGGTCGCCTCTGTCAACAGCAGGTCCATCTCGTTGTAGACGAAGCGAAGCCGGTCGCCGCGAGACGTGAGGCTCCATCCGTCGAGGTATTCCCACTCCTCGAGTATCGACCGGATGGCGTCGAAGTCCTCCACCAGTCCGACGCCCTGCTCTCGAAGCTTCGCTCGGTGCTGGTCGATCCTCTTCCGCGTCCGCTCGGAGCGCCGGAACCATTTCACGTGATCGGCGGCGCGCGGACACGAGGCAACCGGGTGGTCCACACGAACCGGGCGCTTCTCACCGACGGTGCGTGGCCCGTCCGGAATCGCTCTCAACCTTCGTAGGACGACTTGCTGGAACTTTCGGTCGGTGGGGACGAACGGTCGCGGGAACTCCACAGCGCCCGTCTTGGCGCTGCCGTGGACGAGATCGCCGGCGCCGACCGTGGAGATCCTCCCCGACGTGCCCATGACCAGTAGCCGCAATCCCTTCTTCCCGCGGGCCACCCTCCGGAGGACCACGTAGCGGCCCGATCGCGAGCCGCCGGGCACGTCGATGACGTCACCCGGGTGCAGGGTGCCCGCGAGGTTGCGGGGGCGCGGACTCTCAAGTCGCTCCATCGCCTCGACCAAACCAGCCACGGAGCCCCGTTCACACTCTGCTCTGGCGACTTCGTCACCCAGGCGCGTCTCCAACTCCGCGAGGTGGCCACGAGACGCTTCATCGGCTTCGTGCCTCTGGAACTGCGCGAAGGAGGCGGTGAGCAATTCCTGGGCGCGGTCCTCGTCGTAGTTGGCGACAAGGTTTGCCGCCATGTTGTAGGAAGGCCGGAAGCTGGACCTGAGCGGATGGGCGCCCACGGAGGCGATCTGCGTCACCTGGTCGAACCGGACGAACCGGGAGTGGAGAACCACGCCGAAACCTTCGATGTCGATACCACGGCGTCCGGCGCGACCGGTCAACTGTGTGAAATCCCCAGGTTCCATCAGCGAATGACCCTCACCGTCGAACTTGGAGAGGCTCTCGAGCACGACGGTCTTGGCGGGCATGTTGATGCCGAGCGCCAATGTCTCGGTGGCGAAGACGACCTTGATGAGCCCGGTGA
>JBFGRR010000088.1:0-6856 GCA_041567215.1 Acidimicrobiia bacterium
GATGTGTGGACGCCGCAACCCAACAACATCTCGCCTGGCTCGCCAGGTCCTTCGGCCGCCCCGATTACCTGCCGCTGACCTCGGCCGACCTGCGCATGGTCGCCGGCGTCGGGCAACTCGTCTCCAAGTATCCGGGCACCCATCTCTTCAAGGAAGGTGAGTCAGCCGCGAGTGCATACCTCATCGAAGCCGGCGAGGTGGACATCTATCGCACCTCCACCGGGAAACGCAACGTCGTGGCCAGGGTCGGGCCGGGTTCGGTGCTCGGCGACATCGCCATGTTCGGCGGCGGCACCTACATCTCGAGCGCCCGGGCCGTCGGGCGGGTGACGGCGTACCAGTTCCACAAGGATCGGTTGATTCCCGAACTGGCCAAGCACCCGGCGGTCTGCATGAGATGGCTGGTGGCGGGACTGCGACAACTCGAGGAGACCCAGCGCCGGGTGATCCACCTCCTTCGCAAGACGGTCCTCGCCCAGGTGGCCGACCTGTTGGTGGAGGAGGGCAAGCAGTCGGGCGAGGTGCATCTGTCCCAGAGTTCCATCGCGACGCTGTTGGGAGTTAGCCGTCAGACGGTCAACGAGTCGATCTCCCGATTGAAGGAACTGGGTGCGCTGGACACCGGGTACCGACTCGTGCGGATCCTCGACGAGGACCTCCTCGGCGCCGTGGCCGGCGAAACCCTCACCTGAATCGCCCGCAAACACCGGGGATCTCGGTTCTCAGGCACCGGAATCGGGGGGATAAACCTTGACGGATTTCCCGTTCTTCCCTTAGGATGCCCCCAGACCGAGGCGGTGAGCCGAGGTCCCGGCGACTTCGCCGGACAACTCGATTTGCGGTTTGTCGTGTGTGGACGCGTCTGTTAGCGTTCGCAATTCTGGTTGTCCGGACTCCAAGGAGGCATCTCTTGTCCTCGCGCGTCGCTGAGCGCCTCTCATTCGCCAAGATCCCTGAGGTCTTGCCACTTCCTGACTTGTTGGAAGTGCAGCATCAATCGTTCGCCTGGTTCCTCGACGAAGGTCTGAGGGACATCTTCGATGAGATCTCTCCCATCGAAGATTTCACCGGCTCTCTGGCTCTCGAGCTGACGGATCATCGCTTCGGCGACCCGCTCCTCACCATCGACGAGTGCAAGGAACGTGATCAGAACTACTCCAAGCCGCTCCATGTGACGGCCCGCTTCATGAACAAGCAGACGGGCGAGATCAAGGAGCAGCAGGTCTTCCTCGGCGACTTCCCGATGATGACCGAGGACGGCGTCTTCATCATCAACGGAACCGAGCGGGTCGTCGTCTCCCAGTTGGTGCGCTCACCCGGCGTCTACTTCGATGCCACGCCCGACAAGACCTCTGACCGCTTCATCTACTCCGGCAAGATCATTCCTGGCCGTGGAGCCTGGCTCGAGTTCGACACCGACAAGCGCGACACGATCGGTGTGCGGGTCGACCGCAAGCGCCGCCAGTACGTGTCCGCATTCATCCGCGCTCTCGGCATCGCCGAGACGGACGAGGAGATCCTGGCGCTCTTCGACGGCGCCGAGTCGATCCAGAACACCCTCGAGCGCGATACGGCCACGGACAAGGACGAGGCTCTCATCGACCTCTACCGCAAGCTCCGCCCCGGCGAGCCGACGACGGTCGAGTCTGCGCGCGGCCTGATCCAGACCCTGTTCCGGAACCCGAAGCGATACGACCTGACCCGGGTCGGCCGCTACAAGATCAACCAGAAGTTCCGCGAACCGGCGCCCGACGATTACCGGGTGGACAGCCTGTCCCTCCTCCGTGACGAGGACATCGTGGACGCCATCAAGTACCTGGTGGCCCTGCACGCTGGCGAGAAGTCGATCACCACCCATCTCGGCAACGAGGTCCCGGTGGTCACCGACGACATCGATCACTTCGGCAATCGCCGTATCCGCACCGTCGGCGAGTTGATCCAGAACCAGGTCCGGGTGGGTCTCACCCGCCTCGAGAGGGTCGTCAGAGAGCGCATGACCACCCAGGACCCTGAGGCGATCACGCCCCAGACCCTTATCAACATCCGTCCAGTGACGGCCTCGATCAAGGAGTTCTTCGGCACTTCGCAGTTGAGCCAGTTCATGGACCAGCCCAACCCGCTGGCCGGACTGACCCATCGGCGACGGCTTTCGGCTCTCGGGCCTGGTGGTCTGAGCCGTGAGCGGGCCGGCTTCGAGGTCCGCGACGTCCACTCGTCGCACTACGGACGCATGTGTCCCATCGAGACGCCGGAAGGGCCCAACATCGGCCTGATCGGTTCGCTGGCCACCTATGCGCGGGTCAACCGCTTCGGGTTCATCGAGACGCCATACCGGAAGGTCTCGGCCGGCAAGGTCTCGAAGGACATCGAATTCCTCACCGCGACGGAGGAAGAGCGTTTCGTCATCGCCCAGGCGAATGCACCGCTGAAGGAGGACGGTTCCTTCAAGAACAACCGCGTCCTGGTCCGGCGAGCCGGCGGCGAGGTGGACTACGTCTCGCCCAAGGAAGTCGACTTCATGGACGTTTCGCCGAAGCAGATCGTTTCGATCTCGACGGCGTTGATCCCCTTCCTGGAGCACGACGACGCCAACCGTGCCCTGATGGGATCGAACATGCAGCGCCAGGCTGTGCCGCTGCTGCGCGCCGATGCCCCGCTGGTGGGCACCGGGGTGGAACAGCGCGCCGCCAAGGACTCCGGAGACATGGTCGTCTCCTCGTTCGACGGCGAGGTGGCCGAGGTGTCCGGGACGGCGATCGTCGTCAAGGAGAAGGGCACCAACAAGAAGCACACCTTCGTGCTGGACAAGTTCGAGCGCTCCAATCAGGGCACCTGCATGAACCAGAAGATCCTGGTTCGTGAAGGTGACAAGGTGAAGGCCGGCGATGTTCTCGCCGACGGGCCCTCGACCGATGGCGGGGAACTCGCCCTCGGACGCAACCTGCTCGTCGCCTTCATGCCGTGGAACGGCCACAACTTCGAAGACGCCATCATCATCTCGGAGCGCCTCGTCAAGGACGACGTGCTCACCTCGATCCACATCGAGGAGCACGAGATCGATGCACGAGACACCAAGCTCGGGTCCGAGGAGATCACCCGCGACATCCCCAATGTCGCCGACGAGGTCCTCGCCGATCTCGACGAAGAGGGCATCATCCGTGTCGGCGCCGAGGTTGGGCCCGGCGACTATCTGGTCGGAAAGGTCACGCCGAAGGGCGAAACCGAGCTGACTCCCGAAGAGCGCCTCCTGCGGGCCATCTTCGGCGAGAAGGCCCGAGAGGTGCGCGACACGTCGCTCAAGGTGCCCCATGGTGAGTCCGGCAAGGTCATCGCCGTGAAGGTGTTCCGTCGCAGCGAAGGATTCGACCTTCCGCCCGGGGTGAACGAACTCGTCCGTGTCTACGTGGCACAGCAGCGCAAGATCTCGGAGGGAGACAAGCTGGCCGGCCGCCACGGCAACAAGGGAATCGTGTCCAAGATCCTCCCAGAAGAGGACATGCCTTTCATGGCAGACGGCACCCCCATGGACATCATCCTGTCGCCGCTGGGAGTCCCGTCACGCATGAACCTCGGGCAGGTGCTCGAGACGCATCTCGGCTGGGCTGCCGCCCAGGGTTGGGAGCCCCTCAAGGGCACCAGTCCGGCTGCCCCCGGCGCCGAGCCCTGGACGAAGGTGGCGACGCCGGTGTTCGACGGTGCCCGCGAAGAGGAGATCATGTCGGTGCTCGCCGCGGCCCGCCCCAACAGGGACGGTCACAAGCTGGTGGGCAACGATGGCAAGGCAACCCTCTACGACGGGCGGACCGGTGAGCCGTTCGACACCGACGTCACGGTCGGCCAGATCTACATGCTGAAACTGGTCCACCTCGTGGACGACAAGATCCATGCCAGGTCGACGGGCCCCTACTCGATGATCACGCAGCAGCCCCTGGGTGGAAAGGCCCAGTTCGGCGGCCAGCGGTTCGGTGAGATGGAGGTCTGGGCACTGGAGGCCTACGGGGCCGCCTACGCCCTCCAAGAGGTGCTCACCATCAAGTCCGACGACGTGCAGGGTCGCGTCAAGGTCTACGAGGCGATCGTCAAGGGCGAGAACATCCCGGAGCCGGGTATCCCGGAGTCCTTCCGGGTTCTCGTCAAGGAAATGCAGAGCTTGTGCCTGAGCGTCGAGATGCTCGCCGCCGGTGAAGAGGTCGAACTGCGTGAACTCGAGGACGATGCATTCCGTCCCAGCGAGTCGCTCGGCATCGATCTCTCCAGGCCCGAGCGTCCCGAGATGGACGCCTGAGAGGGGATTGCGTGGCACATCAGATATTCGATGAACTGAAGATCAGCCTGGCTTCGAGCGACGAAATCCGCTCGTGGTCGTACGGCGAGGTCAAGAAGCCCGAGACCATCAACTACCGCACGCTCAAGCCGGAGAAGGAAGGCCTCTTCGACGAGCGCATCTTCGGCCCCCAGCGCGACTGGGAGTGCTACTGCGGTAAGTACAAGCGGATCCGCTACAAGGGCATCATCTGCGAGCGCTGCGGCGTCGAGGTGACCCGCTCCAAGGTGCGGCGCGAGCGCATGGGCCACATCGAGCTCGCTGCGCCGGTGACCCACATCTGGTTCTTCAAGGGAGTGCCGAGCAGGCTCGGATACCTGCTCGACATGTCCCCCAAGGAGCTCGAGAAGGTGATTTACTTCGCCGCCTACCTGATCACCGCCGTCGATGACGAGAAGCGCCAGAAGGACCTCCCCGAACTCGAAGACACCATGGGTGTCGAGATCGAGGCCGTGAAGGAGGAGTTCGAGGAGTGGAAGTCCGTTCGCCTCGAAGCTCTCGAGGACGAACTCGAGCGTATGGAAGAGGGCGGGGCGAAGACCCAGGAGATCAACGCACGCCGTCGCGAAGTCGAGCGGGAGATCAAGGACCGTCAGGACCGCGCCGACCGTGAGATCGACCTGATCACCGATGCGTTTGAGCAGTTCCGCACTTTCGAGCCCAAGAACCTGGTGGAGTCGGAGCAGCTGTGGCGTGAGATCTACGAGCGTTACAACGCCTATTTCACCGGCGGGATGGGCGCCGAGGCAGTGAAGGATCTGCTGCGCCGTCTCGACCTCGAGGCCGAGATGGAGCGGCTCGTCGCCGATCTCGACGCCAACTCCCAGCAGAAGCGCCAGCGCGCCACCCAGCGGATGAAGGTCGTCAAGCCTTTCGCCGAGGGCAAGAACCACCCCACGGATCTGATCATCCAGACCGTGCCGGTGATTCCCCCCGACCTGCGCCCCATGGTGCAGCTCGACGGCGGGCGCTTCGCCACCTCCGACCTCAACGACCTCTACCGGCGGGTGATCAACCGCAACAACCGGTTGAAGAGGCTCCTCGACCTGGGTGCCCCCGAGATCATCGTCAACAACGAGAAGCGGATGCTCCAGGAGGCCGTCGACGCCCTGTTCGACAATGGCCGCCGCGGTCGCGCCGTGACGGGACCGGGCAACCGGGCCCTCAAGTCTCTGTCCGACATGCTGAAGGGCAAGCAGGGGCGGTTCCGCCAGAACCTGCTCGGCAAGCGCGTCGACTACTCGGGACGTTCCGTGATCGTCGTCGGGCCCCAGCTCAAGCTGCACCAGTGCGGGCTGCCGAAGGTGATGGCGCTCGAGCTCTTCAAGCCCTTCGTGATGAAGAGGCTGGTCGACCTCGATCTCGCCCAGAACATCAAGTCCGCCAAGCGGATGGTGGAGCGCCGACGCCCGCAGGTCTGGGATGTGCTCGGTGAGGTCATCCAGGAGCATCCGGTGCTCCTGAACCGCGCCCCCACTCTCCACCGTCTGGGCATTCAGGCATTCGAGCCCGTTCTGGTCGAGGGCAAGGCGATCCAGATCCACCCGCTGGTGTGCGAGGCATTCAACGCCGACTTCGACGGCGACCAGATGGCCGTCCATCTCCCGCTGTCGGCCGAGGCTCAGGCCGAGGCCCGGGTGCTGATGATGTCGACCAACAACGTGCTCCGACCCGCGTCGGGCCGGTCGATCGTGACACCGTCACAGGACATGATCATCGGTGTCTACTACCTGTCGGAACTGGTCGAGGATGCCAAGGGCGCCGGTCGCCACTTCTCTTCCGTCTCCGAGGCCGAAATGGCCTACGACATTGGTGAGTTGTCGTTGCACGCTCCGATCAAGCTTCGTGTCGGGTCGCTCGCCGGTGACCCCGAGCTCCACTCGGATCTCGACGAGTCGATCGGCAAGTTGCTCCGCGACGAGCCCGTCGACCCCGACGCCTTGATCGAGACCACCCTTGGGCGGGCACTGATCAATGGCGCCATGCCGGATGGCTTCCCGTACATCGAGTCGGTGGTGGTCAAGTCGGACGTGGGCAAGCTCATCGATGTGCTCATCGAGCGCTTCCCCCGAAGCGACGTGGCTGCGACCCTCGACAACATCAAGGACCTCGGTTTCCGCTTTGCCACCAAGGCCGGGCTGACCATTGCCCTCGATGACGTGAAGACGCCGCCCGACAAGGCGAAGATCGTCGCCGAGTACGAGGCGAGGGCCGACAAGATCGAGACCCAGTTCCAGAAGGGCATCGTCACCGACCAGGAGCGGCGCCAGGAGCTGATCGAGATCTGGACCGAGGCCACGGACCGGGTCAAGGACGCGATGGAGAAGAACCTCAAGACCGAGAAGTTCAACTCCGTGGACATGATGGTCGGGTCCGGAGCCCGCGGGAACATCATGCAGGTGAGGCAGATCGCCGGCATGCGTGGCCTGGTGGCCAACCCGAAGGGCGACATCATCCCCCGGCCGATCATCTCGAACTTCCGCGAGGGCCTGTCCGTGCTGGAGTACTTCATCTCCACCCACGGCGCCCGCA
>JBFGRR010000089.1:0-6846 GCA_041567215.1 Acidimicrobiia bacterium
GGCGCCAGTTCCTCGACCCTGTCGACGATGTGCTCGGAAAGGTCGATGCTCGAGTTGTTGGGAACGTGTGCGTATGCCCAAACGGTGTGCCGGCCCGCCGGCGCACGGCTCGGGTCGGCAACGCTCTGCTGTCCGAGCAGGATGAACGGCCTCTCGGCGAGATCACCGTTCCAGGTCATCTTCTCGGCAGAGGCGATCTCTTCGGCAGAGCCCCCTATGTGCACGGTTCCAGCTCCGGCCAGGCTCGGGTTCGCCCAGGGGATCGGGCCGTCGATCGCCAGGTCGAGTTTGAAGGCGGCCGGCCCGTACCGGTACTTGCCGACCTTGCGGAGATACGACGCGGGGAGACGCTTCCCGGCGATCCTGGCGAACCCCGTGGGTGTCAGATCGAGGAGTGTGGCGGTCGAGGCGGGCAGCTCGTCGAGGCTCTCGACCATCCATCCCGTCCGGATCTCGCCGCCCAGGCTCCGCAGGTACGAGGCCATGGCGTTGGTTATCGCTGCGGAACCCCCTACGGCGACAGGCCATCCGAACCGGTGTGCGGTGATCAGCATCAGCCAGCCGAAGGATGAGGTCAGCGGCCGGCTCAAGGGCAGGAACGCATGGGCGGCGCAGCCGGCGAAGAGGGCTCTCGTCTCTTTCTCCCACCAGTGGATCCAGCGCCAATTCCAAGAGGCCGATGCCGGGGGAAGCGCCGACATTCCGAACCGGGCCAGAGCCAGAGGGTGTTCGGGGATCCTGACGACGGGCCCGAGCAGGTGGTTCTCGATGTCCGGCCACATACGATCGAGCCGTCCGAGCGCACGGCGGTAGCGAGGTCCATCGGCACCCAAGCCCGCCGCGGTCTCGGCGATGTCCCTGTGGACGATGACCGCGTTGTCGCGATCCACGGCGTGGGCCAGCGGGTATCGGGGTTGTGCCCACTCGAGGCCGTGTTCGGCGAGGGGGAGGCTGCGGAGGAACGGGGAGCCGAGAGCCAGAGGGTGCACCGCCGAACAGACGTCGTGCCGGAAGCCGGGAAGGGTCAGCTCCTCCGTGCGGGTGCCGCCACCGATGGCGTCGGCGCCCTCCACCACGAGCACCGACCGGCCCGCCTGGGCGAGCGTGATCGCGGCGGCGAGGCCATTGGGTCCGGAGCCGACAACTACTGCGTCATATTCGGGCACGGTTCCATTGTGGTCCCGACCGTGACGTGATCGTTACTCGGGCAGGCGGTGGGTCACTCGGAGTCGTCGGCCATCACCACGTCGAAGCGATCGAGGCAGTCCCCGCAACGATATGCGAGCGGGGTTCCTGGCTCGACTTCTCCATCCTCCGGGAGAAAGGAGATCAGGCCGGCAACACCGCCGCACTCGACGCAGTCGATCGACTGTGGAGGCTTCACGCCCCAACCGTACCTCTAGTCGTCGGTCGCCGTTGCCTTTCTCCCCGACACCCCGACCAGCGGACTGTGCCCGCCGGTCATCAGGATGGCTGCACCGAGGAGGCCGGCGACGATCGAACCGAAGAAGACTCCGGTCTTGGCTTCGTTGGCCAGGATCGGGTCGGTGAACGCCAGGGCGGTGATGAAGAGCGCCACCGTGAATCCGATGCCCGCGATCGCAGAGACGCCGATCACCTGTCGCCATCCGGTTCCGCTCGGCATCGAGGCGATGCGGAGTTTGACGGCGACCCAGGCGAAGAGGCTGATGCCGAAGGTCTTCCCCACGACCAACCCCATCGACACACCGAGCGCCAGTGGGGTGAGAAGGGCATCGAGAATGGAGCCTTCGAACTCCACACCTGCATTGGCGAGAGCGAAGATCGGCACGATCGCGAATGCGACCCAGGGCTGCAGCATGTGCTCGAGGCGCGTCAGGGGGGCCACCGATTCCCTGGAGACATGGGAGAGTTCCAGAACCTGGTGGTCGACGTGCTCGCGCTCCTCCTGGGTGTCCACCTCGGTGGGATAGGTGGCGACCACCCGCTCGGCGCGCCTCTTGAACTGTCCGGCCGCGTACATCGGGTAGGCGGGCGTCAGGAACGCGAGCACCACGCCGGCGATGGTGGCGTGCACGCCGGACTCGAGGAAGAAGTACCAGAGGGCGAAGGCGAGGGGCACGTACACCACGTAGGAGCGGATGCCGACCCGGGCCGCAGAAGCGATCAGCACGATGGTCACCGCGACCGCGACCAGGTAGCCGACCGCGAGTTCATCTGTGTAGAAGATGGCGATGACGAGGATCCCGCCCAGGTCGTCGGCGATGGCGAGGGCCAGCAGGAAGATCCTCGCCGCGAGGGGTACCCGTCCCCGGAGCATGGAGAGCACTGCAACCGAGAAGGCGATGTCCGTGGCCACCGGGACCGCCCAGCCTCGCAAGACCTCCGGGCCGCCGCCACCGGCGATCGCGACGTAGATGAGGGCCGGCATGATCATCCCGCCCAGTGCCCCGGCAACCGGAAGAGCGGCAGCCTTGGGGTCCCGCAACTCGCCGAGGACGAGTTCGCGTTTGATCTCCAGGCCGACGACGAAGAAGAAGATGACCATCAGCCCGTCGTTGACCAACTCCTCGAGTGTCTCCTCGAGGTGGAACCCCCCCAACTCGACCAGGAACTCCGTTTCCCACAGGTGGTGGTAGGCGTCCACGAACGAGCTGTTGGCCCAGATCACCGCAGCCACGGCCGCGATGAGAAGGATGACGCCACCCGCGGCCTCGTTGGCCATGAACCTCTGGAGCGGACGCACGAAACGCGTCGGGATCAGGCGCTCGGAGTGGACCCAGGTCTCGTGGATGCGCTCGGGAGCCATCTCTCAGCCGATGGTCTTTCCCGTCGATTTGAGCATCTCGCAGGCGAGGACGACGCGGGCGGCCATGCCGGCCTCGGCCTTCTTCATGTAAGAGCGGGGGTCGTAGACCTTCTTGTTGCCGACGTCGCCGTCCACCTTGAGAACACCGGAGTAGTTGGTGTACATGTGGTCGGCGATAGGCCGTGTGAACGCGTACTGCGTGTCCGTGTCGATGTTCATCTTCACCACGCCGTAGCCGAGGGTCTCGTGCACCTCTTCGAGGGTCGATCCGCTGCCGCCGTGGAAGACCAGGTAGTGGCGCCCGGCCTCACCGAAGCGGTCTGCCATCGCAGCCTGCCCGTCCCTGAGGATGGTGGGCCGGAGCTTGACCTTCCCCGGCTTGTAGACACCGTGGACGTTGCCGAACACGGCAGCCAGCATGTAGGCGCCGCGCTCGCCGGTTCCCAGGACCTCGGCGGTCCTCACCATGTCTTCGGGTGTGGTGTACAGCTTGGAGGTCTCGACGCCCTCGTGGTCCATGGTGTCCTCGACGCCACCCACGATGCCGATCTCCAGTTCGAGGATGATGTCGGCTGCGGCGCAGGCCGAGAGCAGGTCGGACGCCAGGGCGAGGTTCTCTTCGAGGGGGATCGCCGAGGCATCCAGCATGTGGCTCTGGAACAGTGGACCCATCCCCGCGGCTTTGCGCTCGGCGCTGATCGCGATGAGGGGCCGCACGTAGGTATCGACCTTGTCGGGCTGGCAGTGGTCGGTGTGGAGGGCGATGTTCACGGGATAGCGATCGGCCACCACGTGGGCGAACTCGGCTAGGGCCTGGGCTCCCAGGGCCATGTCCTTGACGTGCTGGCCGGAAAGGAACTCACCGCCACCGGTGGAGATCTGGATGATCCCGTCGGACTCGCTCTCGGCGAAGCCCTGGAGCGCTGCGTTCAGCGACTCGGAGGAGGTGACGTTGATCGCCGGGAATGCGTAGCCGCCCTGGCGGGCGGATTCGAGCATGGCGCGGTACTTCTCGGGTGAAACGATGGGCATCTGAGACTCCTTGGTGCGGGGTGGAAGTTAGCCGATCACCCCGGGATATCCCCAAGCGGTCAGAGTTCGGCTACCACCGAAAAAGCCGGAGCCTCCTTGCGGGGCCGGCTCCACACGAACCACAACGCATACACCCCGACGAGAGCGATCACCGTGCGGACGATCTGGCTGTCGGTCAGGAACCCGGCGGAGATCGACAGGCTGATGAGGATGCCAAGGGTGGCGGCGATCTTCACACGGGTGGTGAGGCCGCCGCGATAACCGTGGATGATCTTCCCGAAGATGCGGTGGTTGACCAGCCAGTCGTGGAAGCGGTCGGAGGATCGGGCGAAGAAGAAGGCGGCCAGAACGACGAAGTCGAAGGTGGGGATTCCAGGAAGGAAGCTCAGGTAGGCGAACCCGAGACACACCAGGCCCAGCACGAAGTAGATGCCGCGCAGCAACGCGCTGCGCGGTTTGCGCACGGTGGTCTCCTGGGTCATCGACTACGAAAACTAGTCGGGGGGGATTGGACGGCGAGTCGAAAACCGCCGCCGCCGGAGATCGCCTGCAGGAACCTGACCTCCGAGTCCGCCCTCAGACGGCCGCTTCGATCCTCGAGTCGGGTGGCCTGGCCATCGACGAAACAGAGCACGTGGGGGCGAAGGGCGCCGTCGGCCTGGAAGAGGTGAACGGCCAGCCCCGGCTTCCACTCCAGGAGTCGGTCGATCGCCTCGGCGATCGTCTCCGCCTCGAGTTCGACGCTCGACTGGTCACCCACGACGGGAGCGAGGAGCTTGGGGAGGACGACGGTCAATCCAGCACTTTCACGCTGAGGATCCGCGGTCCCGTGAAGGGGAGGGCATACCAGTGGTCGCCCGCGTCGTGGGTCGCCCAGACGTTCCCGCCGGTCGTACCCAGGTAGATCGAGCCTTCCCCGTCGGCGTCGGCGGCGCCTCTCAGGACCGCCGTGAATGTCGGCTCATCCGGCCATCCACTTCCGGCGATCCGCCAGCTGTCTCCGTCATCGTCGGACAGGTAGGCGGCGAAGCGCCCTTCTACCGGGAGCCGGTTCTCGTCGCTCTGGAGCGGCACCACGAAGATCCGGCCCGAGGCCCCGTCCCGGACGATCGGAAAGCCGAACGATGACGGAAGACCGCTCTCGATCCGGTCCCATTGGTCTCCACCGTCGTCGGTCCGGTAGACCCCGCTGTGGTCCTGGCGCCACAGCCGGTCCGGCGACGCAGCGACTATCGAGTGGACGCAGTAGCCGGGACCGCCCGGCTCGGTCTCGTCGACCGCAGGGGTGACGCCGGCATCGGCCCGCACCAGTTCGCCTCCATCGGAGCGGAACACGCCCACTGCCGAGATGGCGATCCACAGCCGGTCTCCCGACGTGACGATGCGGTGCGCCGCCAGCCCGCCCAGTCCGGGCGTCCAGTCGTCGCTGCCCGGGTAGTGGTTCAAATCCGCCATCGGGGACCACGTCAGGCCCTCGTCGTCGCTCGAGAACACGCCGGCTTTGGCCACCCCCGTGTAGATCCGGCTGCCTGCGGTGTGGAAGGTCCAGAACTGCTCCAGATCACGATGGTGATCCGGGCCGCTCTCCACCTGCTCCCACTCGACCAGGTCGGAGGATCTGTGGATCGATGCACCGAACCAGTTGCTGCCGAGAGCACAGAGGTATCCGCCGCTCGGCGTTCTCCCCCATGCCGTCACCTTCCAGCCGGTGAACAGGGGTCCGGAGACGCTCCAGCCGTCGCCTCCGTGCCGGAGTATGAATCCGCCCTTTTCCGTGCCGACGCCGAGAACCTTCTCCATGGGGTCATTGTGGCGTGTCGCGCCCCTGTGTGCCTCGTTAGCGTGGCCCGGTGAAACTGCAACGGGCGACGTTCGGAACCGTGCTGGCGACCACGATGGGTGCTGCGACCTTTGCGCTCGCCGTGTTCGCCGTGCTCGCAGCCGAGCTGATCGCCGAGTTCGACGTCGCCCGATGGCAGATCGGCGCGCTGGGCACCGCTTCGTCACTCGGAGGAGGGTTGGCGAGCCCATGGCTGGGTCGCGCCGCCGACCGCATCGGTGGCCGCCGTGCCACCGTGGCGACGCTGGCGATCGCAGCCGTGGCCCTGGTGTCGGTGGCGGGAGCCCCCGGCTTCGCACTCCTGGTACTGGCCGCAGGGCTGACCGGGATCGCCCAGGGCGCCTCCAACCCGGCCACCAACAAGCTGATCTCGCTCCACGTCGAACCCGGCCGCCGTGGAGTGGTGACCGGGATCAAGCAGTCGGGGGTCCAGTTCGGGACTTTCCTCGGAGGCCTGCTCCTTCCGCCCTTCGCTCTCCTGTGGGGATGGCGGGGCGCCGTTCTCGCGTTCGTCTCCGTGCCTGTGGCGGGTCTCGTACTGGCGTTGCTGACCGTGCCGCACGATCCCGATGAATCGGTCCACGATCGGGCCGACATGGTCCCCGGCGAGATCCCGGGATTCATCTACCGGCTCGCCATTTACGGGTTCCTTCTCGGTGCAGGTGGCACGGCGATCTTCACCTACCTGCCCCTCTTCGCCCAGGAGGTCCTCGGCTTGTCGCTCCCCGTTGCAGGGTCGGCGGTTGCCGTGATGGGTCTGACCGGGATCGTGGCCAGGATCACCTGGGCGCGCTTCGCCGAGTTGCGGGTGGGTGCCGTTCGGGCGTTGTCGGCCATCGCCCAATTGGCTGCCCTCGCCGTCCTCACCCTCATCGGCGCAGAGTTCGTCGGAGTCTGGCTCCTGTGGGTCGGGGCCGTGGTCACGGGGCTCAGTGCGAGTTCATGGAACTCGGTGGGGATGCTGGCCATCATCCAGAGGGTTCCGGGGCGCCTGGCCGGCCGGGGTTCGGGCATAGTGCTGTTCGGGTTCCTCGCCGGTCTGGGCCTGGGGGCACCGATCTTCGGATGGTCGGTGGACAGGCTGGGGACCTACAACCCCGGCTGGATCGTGGTCATCGGCCTGTTCGTCGCCGGTTGGGTGGTGATGCGGGGAGCAGAGGCGGAGGCATAGAAAGAGCGGGCCGGA
>JBFGRR010000090.1:0-6842 GCA_041567215.1 Acidimicrobiia bacterium
GGCGTCTCGCGTGGCAGAACTGGGTGGCACGGTCCACGCCGAACCATTCGATGTCATGGACTCGGGGCGCATGGCCGTGATCCAGGATCCAACGGGAGCGTTCTTCGGCTTGTGGCAAGCCAAAGGCCACATCGGTGCCGCGCTGGTCGATGAGCCGGGAGCCGCGATCTGGCACGAGTTGAACACGCGCGGCGCGAAGCTTGCCTGCGAGTTCTACGCCGACTTGCTCGACCTGGACATGTCGATCCAGGACATGGGCGAGATGGGCGAGTACACCACGCTCCTGAAGGGCGATGCGATGGTGGCCGGCGTCATGGACATGGCGCCGGGAGTACCCGACTTCGTCCCACCTCACTGGCTGGTCTACTTCGCCACCGACGACGTCGATGCAACGGTGACGCGAGCCAAGGAGTTGGGTGGGAGCGTCACGGCGGACCCGATGGATATCCCCGGAGTCGGACGGTTCGCCGTCCTCGACGACCCGCAGGGGGCGACCTTTGCCGTGATGACCGTCGAAGCGCCTGACGGCTGATCTACAGGTGATCGGCGTGCGGAAACCGGTCGAGACGTAGCCGCTCGATCACCGAGGCCTGCTGTTGGCGGCTCGCCCTTCCGACCGGTAGTCCCGTCCCATCCACGACCCTGTTGAATGACTCGAAAGCCGCTGTCACCGCCGCCACTTCCACTGCGCCTTCCCCGCCGATCTGTCGGGCCAGCGCGCCAACGTGACGGGTGCTTGCCTCGGTGCCCGCACCCGACCGAGCCACCGCGGTCAAGAACCGGCCACCCGGCACCAGCGGATCCACCGTTGGATCGGCGACGGCGTCGATGTTCACCTCACGGCCTGTTGCCTCGGCGCTCGAACTGAGCATCCGCACGTGGGCGAGTGTTCAATAGAAGCACTCGTTGGCAAAGCTGAGGGTGCTCGCCGCCAGCTCGATCTGGGTTCGGTGGAGGTCTCCGCGATGGAAGTCGAGGTCCTCCATCTCCTCACCGGTCATGTACATGGCGTGCACGAGATGGTTGGTGGCGGCGTTTTCAGACGGGACCAACGACTGGGTGAACGGGGGAACGAGCATGTTTCCCACCGCGATCCACGAACGAATCTGCTGTGGTCGCGGCTCCGCCGGCTCCAGAGTGGGCAGCCCAGGCTCCGGCTCGAGGAAGGGCTGGGGTGGGGTGCCGATGAGGCGGAGGAACGTGTCCACGGCCACCACACGCGTGGTGATGCCCAGGATCTCCACGTACCGCTCTTCCGAGAGAGCCGCCACCATCTCCCGCACCCACTGCTCCGTGGTCTGCGCCGGGGTGGCGGCGAGCAGGGCGGCAACCTCTACCGCAGCGGCGGGCAGGTCGGTGTCGGGTGTCGTCGAGCGGTTGCGCGCCGCCCGTGCCGTTTCGGCGATCTGTCTCCGTTGACCGGCGTTCCACCAGGTACCGGGCCGGGCGAGGTGCTCCCAGGTGGCGCTCAAGGCCGTGAGGATGTCTTGCCTCACCGGCCCCGGAGACTCGGTGATCTCGAACACCGCGCCACGCTACCGGACGACGCCAGCCGAGGTCCGATCTGCGGGCAGGAGCGCGCCTGCCGGTCACCCGCAATCGGCCGGGGTCGCCGGTTCGAGATCGACCGAGAACTCGAGCGACGTCGGATGAGCCAGATTCACGGCGGCGAACCGGCTGTCTGCCCGGATTGCCGGGATGTCGCCGATCCGCACGTCCACGGCGACGGCCGCCAGCGCAACACCCGGTTCGAGAAGGGCCTCCGCCTCCTCGGCCATCCGGTCCCAGAGCGCCTCGACGATGTGGCGCCCGGTTATCGGTGTCGATGCCGCTTCTGCCGCGGCGCGCTCCTTTGCCGCTCTGGAGACGCCATCCACGTACGCGAATCGACTCGGCTGCGTGCCTTCCGCTCCAAATCCGGTCACGCACACCTCATCGGTCCGCCAGACGGCCACCAACTCTCCAGCGATCGAGGCGGCCAGGGCCGAGGCTTCCCTCATGGAGACGCGCTCGGGCAACCGCAGCACCACGATGAACCTGTGATCGGGATGAGAGGAGATCAACGCAGTCTCGACCGCAGCCTCGATCGCCTCCAGGTCGTAACCGGTGGTGGACGGGGCAGGTCCAGGGATCGTCGTCACGGGCGGTTGATCATCGGAGCAACCGTCGACCACCTCCTGGTACGTGGGTCCGTTGGCAAGACAGATGGGGTCCAACCCACTGGCGACTGCCGCGGCAGCCAGGAAGCACTCCTCTGGCGAGGTCGCTCGACACCACTCATCGATCGTGACGCTCCCGACCACTGCGGGGGTGGCGCAAGCCCCGGCCAGCACGGACAGGCCGAGAAGCCAGAGCCGGTACTTCATCGACGCCAGGAGAAGGGAACCAACCGCTCGGACACCACGCTCCCGTCCTCGGCCGACAACTCGTACACACGGATCGTCAACTCGGCTTCGACTGGAAGATCCGTCTCCGTGAAGGAGACCTCGAACGAACCCCAGCCGACACCGTTGTCTGTCTGGACGAAGGGAACCGTGGCCACGACCGCACCCGAGGCGTCGAGGATCTCGAGCTGGAACACGCCCTCGAAGGCAGCGGCGACACCGCTGATCACCAGCGACTCCTCGACCTGCTCTCCCCGAGCCGGGCTGTCGACGAGGATTCCGGGCAGGATGTCGTCGAAACCTGTTCGGGTCATCGGCTCTTCGATGAGGATCCCCTCGCTCGAGAAGACCGTCACCGGTTCACCATCGAGGGCCACCAGCACGCCTGTGAACGACGGGTCTGCAGACGTGACGGTGAATGTGAGCTGGGCCAACCGGGCCGCCATCGAGAAGGTGCCGCCTCCGTCGTCGAACTCACCGGTGAGATCGATGGTGGCGACGCTCCCATTGGCAGAAATCCCCCTGAGTGACGTCCCATCAGGGATCGCCGTGGAATAGCCGGCCGCCGACTCCTCGGCCGTCGGGCCCGACAACAGAGCCTCCACAGCTTCAATCACGCCCGTGTGAGGGCGGGAAACCGGCGCCAGGAAAGGACCGAAACGCACCTTGTTGCCACCGCTGTCGTGCAGGAAGTACGCAGACACCGACCCGGCCTCGGCAACGGTGGTCGTGGTGACGTCCTCGGGGGGGACTGTCGTGGTGGGGCCGTCGCCGAGTTCTCCACCGCCGCAGGCGGCAAGTACCAACGAGAGGGCGATCAACGAGGTTCGCATTCAAAGAGCCTTTCGGAGCAGTTGTCAGTAGAACACACTCGCCACCCATCGGGATGGTTTACCGCGCACGGCACGTTTCTGGCTCGCCCGTGTGGGTGCCCCGGTGAGAGGCTCTAGCCTCCGGGTGTGCGCATCACGATCCGCCCTGCACGCCCTGAGGATCTCGAGTTCATCACCACGTGGACCGAGAACACCTTCGACTGGGGCGACTACGTATCGCGCCTGTACGACGGCTGGCTGGAAGACCCGCGTGGCCTCGTCTCGGTCGCCCTCGACGACGAGGGGCAGCAGATCGGCCTGAGTCGTGTGGTGATGCTCTCGGCCACGGAGGCCTGGTTTCACGCGGCGCGGGTGCACCCCGATCACCGCCGCAGCGGGGTTGGGACCGCCCTCCACGACTACGGCCTGGAATGGGCGGTGGGGCGCGGGGCTCTGGTCAGCCGCCTGATGGTCGAGGACTGGAACACCCCGGCTCGGACCCAGGTCTCGGGTGCCGGCTATCGCGAAGTCGTCAAATGGATCTCGGCCACCCGGGACCGCTCCACCAGCTACCGGCCGTCCGATGGCAATCTTCTCGCACGGGCGAGCCGCGCCGAGGTGGCATCGGCCTGGATCACCTGGTCGCAGAGCGAACTGGCGCGAGCCGCGCGCGGCTTCTACTCGATCGGCTGGTACATGCGAACCATGACGGCCGAGGACGTGGAACAGATAGCCGTCAAGGCCCGCTTCTACCAGAGCCCGTCAGGGTGGGTCGAGGCTCGGGTCAGAGACGAGGACCTCTGGTTCCCTTGGATCGTCACAGCCGAAGAGGACGCACCGGCGATGATCGAGGCGATCCTCGCCCTGTCCGCACGGTTTCCGGAGGCAACCGGCGTGCGAATGATGTTCCCGGCGGTGGATTGGATGATGCGCCCGGCAGAGAGCGCCGGTTTCGAGCTCCACCCCATGTCGGTCTTCGAAAGGCCTACCCCGGCATCCTGAACAGGATCAGCGTGGCGATGACCCACACCGCGTAGATCGCCGGCAGTTCGAGGCGGGCGCCCATACCGATCCGCTCCAGACCGTGGCGGAGCCACCATGCCAGCGGCACAGCCAGAACGGGAACCACGATCAAGCCTGCCAGGCCGGCAGCCCGCAGCACTTCGACGACGGCATGGAAGGGGACCGGCAGTTGGCTCACCACGGGGCGCAGCTGCCCCGCCGCGATCGCGAAGAGCGCCCCGATCAAGACCGCGCCGATCGCTCGACCCACCATGACCTCACCGTGGGGATAGTCCGAAACCGACTCGGCAGCGCCATAGCGCCCCTCGGAGGCGACTCCCAGCGCAAAGGCTCCGATGACCGTGATCACCAGTAAGGAGGCCAGGAATGCCCCGGTCGACAGGTCGAGATCGAGGTTCACGACGTCGAGACCGTCGAGCAGAATCGCAATGGCCAAACCGATGATTCCCGACGCCATCACCAGCATCCCGATGTCCAGCGAGGTGCGGAAGGTGCCGGCGGCGAGCCTCGTGTAATAGCGGTAGGGCTGAGGATGAGGTCCGAACATCAGCGGATCGATTCCCAATACAACTCGACCGGATGGACCACCCGATACCCCCTACCGAGATGACTTCGCAGCTGCATCTCGCAGCCGGGATTGGCAGAGGCGACGATAGCGGTGGCGGTCGCCCTGACCTGATCCGCCTTCAGCCTGCCCAACTCCTTCGATGTCGCGGCATTGGTGACCATGTACACCCCGGCAGCCCCGCAACACAGCCCATCGGGATCGATCTCCACCGGCCGGTACCCGGCGGCGCGGATGATCGCCCGAGGAGCGGCCAGAATCCGCTGGGCATGTCTGAGGTGGCAAGGGTCTTGGACGGCCACGTCACCTTTGAGATCGCCGACCGAAGGCAGCCGACCGTCGCCGATCAACTCGGCCACCAACTCGGTGACGTCACGCACCCGGGCGGCCGTGCCGGTGCCCGCCCAATGGTCGTAATCCTTCAGGTGCGCCGTGCACCCGGCCGCGTCGGAGACGATGAGATCTACGCCGGCGAAAGCTCTGGCGTTCCGGGCTGCCATCGCCCGGGCGGCATCCGCCTGACCATCGTGAGCGGCCAGGGCTCCACAGCAGGTCTGGGTTTCGGGAACGACGACCCGGTAACCCGCACTCTGGAGGACGGCCACCGTGGCGTCGTGAACCGGACCGAACCAGGCATCCATCACGCAGCCCGAAAGCAGACCCACCGTCCCGATCTCGACCGCGTCTGCGAAAGCCACATGACCGTGCCACCGCCTGCCCAGCCGCAGCTGCCTCAACCCCGCCAACGGTCCCGGCTTGGGAACGGGGAGCCTCTGGAGCACGGCGAGGGCGCGGGATCCGAGATCGATCAATGTCCGCATTCGAAGGACCCGCCCGAGCAGGAACCCGCGCATCCTCCGTCCAACGGTGGGGCGGGCGGCGACGAGCTCTGCGCGGGCGCCTTCCATGGCCCGCCCATAGGGCACCAATCCCGGGCACACCGCTTGACAGGCCATGCACTGCAGACAGAACGACATCGCCTCGTCGAATTCGACGTCGATCTCGGCCTCACCTTCGAAGACGGCGAGCATCGCCGCCAGGCGGCCACGGGGCGAAGCCGACTCCCGTCCGGTGAGCCGGAAGGTCGGACAGTGAGGCAGACAGAGCCCACACGCCACACAGACGCTGAGCTGGTCTCGCCCTGGGGCGTCCGGAGTGGCGAAGGTGGTGATCAGATCCCTCCCGGCATCCTGCCGGGGTTGACCACCCGGCGTGGATCGAAGCCGGCGATGAGCCGGCGCTGGATCGCCAGCCCTGGTGGGGGTGAGCCCCAGGGACCGAACTCCGCGTAGAGGGAGTCGGGCCCACCGGCGAGCACGAGGGCGCCGCCTGCGTGCTCGGCATCGGAGCGGAGCCGTTCCAGGAACCCGAGGTCGAATTCGTCGAAGGCGGCGTGGATGTCACCCACCCCGTATTGGGCGACGTAGCGCCAGTCCGAGGGCAACCGGTCGGCAAAGGTCGCGGTCGATGCCGGTGGGACCCGGATCGAGATCGACACCGTCCCCTGAGGCGCCTGGGGCCACTCGAGCCCGTCGCTCCAGGAGTCCGCCACGCGCTCGGCCTGCGACTCGACTTCAGCACTCGTTCCCTGGATGTAGGCATGCGAGCCGGTCTCGGTGCGCAGGACCGCCAGCGGCCGGTACAAACGATGGACCGCCCGGGCGGGATCATCGACGGGAACCGTTGCCGAGGCCTCAGCCAGCGGCCAGAGTTTCAAACACACCGAAGTGATCACCCCGAGCGAACCAAACGAGCCCGTGGCCAGACGAGGCAGGTCGTAGCCGGTGACGTTCTTCACCACACGACCCCCACCCCGCACCATCCTTCCATCACCGGTGGCGAGGCTGACCTCGAGCACCCTGTCTCGGGTAGGCCCGTAGCGGAGGCGGCGGAAGCCCGAGATCCCGGCGGCTACCACACCTCCGACCGTGGCACCGGGACTCGACTCCGGGAGGGCGGTGGTCCGGCGGTCGTTGGCGAGGAGTGCTTCGATCTCACCGATCTTGGCTCCGGCCTCGACGACCAGGGTCAGGTCCTCGGGCTGGTAGTCGATGACAC
>JBFGRR010000091.1:0-6790 GCA_041567215.1 Acidimicrobiia bacterium
AGTGCGGCGAGTAGGGCCATGGTGGCAAACAAAACGAGCGGCTTTTCGCCCTTGGCCCGAACTCCGTCGTTTGCTGGTGTTTCCGCCGTGGCCATGTCTGCCGCCCCCAGTCCGATAGCAATGCTCAGTGCCCCATCAATTGCCCATCGGCGCCATCGGGGTCAAACCTCGAGCACTATTCGGGTTCGCACCGAACTGACTAGTCAGTGGCGGGGGAGGCTTGAATGCGCCTCCACCGCCCGGTGATCAAACGGTCATGGGACTTCACCAAAGCGGCCGTGGCCTGGGCGGTCGAGAGACGAGGGAGGGCCACGATGAGCGACAACCAGCCCATCGCCGTCCACTGGAAAAGCGGCCAGGAACGCACCAGGAGTCACGTCAGGACCATCCGGATCACCTTCTGGCGGCGCGAGGTCGGCCTGTCCACGTAGGACATCTGCCCTCCAGGTGTGTTTCCCATCCAGCGGCCGGCACCCGCATCCGCGCCGGAGGCTTCTGACCCGACGGCCGACTGGAGGTCCGTGGGCCGAGAGTGCAGCGCCTCCGGCGACCGCCTTGTGCGTAATCTCTCTAGCAAGATGACGTGGCTCGAAGTGTCCGCATGAGCGCTCCGATCGCGATCGGCCTGGCGTTCCTGCTCGGATCCCTCCCAGCTTCCCGGCTCGTCGAGCGCCTCTGGTCCGTCGACCTCCGGTCCAGCGGGACAGGTAACACCGGAGCGGGGAACGCCACTCGGAGCGCCGGGCTGGCAGCGGGGGTCACGCTGGCGGTGCTCGACGGACTGAAAGGCCTCATCTCGGTGTTGGTGGCCCAGGAGTTCGGGTTGCCGGTGGCTGCGGTGGCGATGACCGGCCTGGCGGCGGTGGCCGGGAACAACTGGCCGGTGTGGCGCAGCGATCGAGGTGGACGCGGTCTGGCCACGTCCGTGGGCGTCATCGTCGGTGTTGCCCCCGCCTTGATCGTCTGGCCGGGAATCTGGTCTGTGATCGGCTGGAAGATCGGCGGCAGCCTCGCCGGCTTCTTCGGGTGGGGACTGTTGCCCGTCTACGCGGCCATGTTCGACGGCTCCCCCGCGCTGGTCCTACTCGCTCTCGGCTTGACGGTCATGATGGTGGTGCGTCGGGCTCAGGGGAACGCCGGATACCGGCGTGCCGGATTGGTGACCAGGGTCGTGTTCGACGAAGACTCTCGTCCGGTCAACAACCCTTCACGGCCTCTAGCGGCGGGACGAATGGGTGTCTGGGCCACGGTGCTCCTCTTCATCGGCTTCCCGGCATACGCCCTCGTCGCACGAACTCAGGCGACCAAGGTCGATGTGCATGGATGGGCGATCGGCATCCTCGTGGCTGCGGTGGCCACGGAATTCGGTGCCAAGTTCGCCTTTGGAGAGTTGTTTCGAGAAGGCGTGATCCGCTCCGGCCGCTCCATCACCCGCCAGGCAGGTTTTCGGGCTGCGCTGGTCGGCACGGGAGTGGCGCGATTGATCCCGGTTGGCGGCGCCGTGACCCCACTCGCCATGGCCTGGGCGGTCGGGGATGAGGAGAAGGGCACGGTGGGTGCCGCCCTCCGTGCGACAGTGCTCAACTACGGGGCGCTCTCGTTCGCGACGGGCGGCGGGCTGCTGTGGGTCACCGTTCGCTTCCCGCCATCCCGCGCACCGACGACGCTCCTGGTCATCGGTGCGTTGCTTCTGGTGGTGGGGGCGGTGGTGATCGGGTTCAGCACCAGGCTCCGCGTGCTGGTTCCCCTGGTTCCGAAGCGTTTCCAGCCGCGATTGGAGGCGGCCCTCGTCGATCATGAACTGACCTGGAGGTCCTGGGGGCTGCTGACCTCCCGAGTGGTGTTGGAGGCGGCCACCCTGGGGTTGACGCTGATCGCTTTCGGCCTGGCATTGGCTCCCTCGCAGGTGGTGGCGGCGTTCGGAGCGTCGCAACTGGTTGGAGGACTCCCCGGGACTCCGGGCGGTCTCGGTGTCACCGAAGCGGGGCTGGGCGGGGCGTTGATCATCTTCGGAATCCCCGCGGCGACCGTGGCTGCACCCGTGCTGGCGTTCCGGCTCATCTCGTACTGGCTGCCGGCCATCGGTGGCGTGGCCGCCGGGGGGAGCAGTTACCTGCGTCGCCACTCAGAGCGCCGCAAGCCCTATTAGAACGGCGAGAAGTCGCTGTCGGATGAGAGACCTCCGAAGCCACAGCCAACCCGCCAAGTCACCAGGCTCGGCCCTAGATTGGGCGTTGAAACTCTGAGGGAGTCGAGATGGGCGTGCTGGCCATCATCGCCAGGCTCGTGATAGCGATCGTGTGCAGCGCTGCCATCGGGTTCGAGCGTGAAACGGCCCAGAAGGCCGCAGGGCTGCGTACCCACACTCTGGTGGGAGTCGGCTCGGCCATCTTCTCGATCGTCTCGATCATCGGTTTCGATGGACCCGACCAGGCGCGTATCGCCGCCCAGATCGTCACCGGCATCGGCTTCCTCGGGGCAGGGGCGATATTCCGAGACGGACAGTTCGTGCGGGGCTTGACCACTGCCGCCGGTCTGTGGACGGTTGCATCCATTGGCATGGCGGCGGGTTCCGGCTCGTACATGCTGGCTCTGCTCGCAACCATCGCGGTGCTCGCCGTTCTGTACGGGCTGCGTGGCATCGACGAATTCGTCGCCCGCAGGACCCGCCGGGTCCAGGACAGGATCGAAGTCGTCATGGAGGATGCCCGGAACCTCTCGCACCTTCTCAAGTTCGTGGGGAGGATCGACTCGAGCGCGGCCCAGATGAACTTCAAGCGCACTCCCGATGGGGGAGGTGCTCTCGAGATTGCGGTCGATCCCGATCGCACCGCGATGCTCTGCGAGATGATCGCGGCCCACAAGGGAGTGAAGGGCGTCCAGCCGCTTTCACCTCTGTATTGGACCCGACCCAAAGAGACCGACGGGTGACGGGCGGACCGCCTAATCCTCCAGCATGGGGAGCTCGAAGGTGTACACCTGCTCGAACGTCCTTCCCATCACCACGCGGATCTCACCGGTGCTGGTGCTGTAGACGACCGACCACTGCGTGTCCGGCTGCGACACCAATTCGAGCAGTTCGAAGGCAGCGTCGAAGTCCATCCGGCCTGCCGACGATTCGAGCGCCTCTGACACCAGGTCGTAACGGATGCTTTGGCCGTCGGGCGAATCGACGGCCACTCTGAGGAAGTTGGTGGCGAGGTCCCACTCCTGCTCGCCTCGAAGCAGGTGGACCTCACCCTGGTAGAACTCGACCAGCACCGAGTCCCCATTCCGATCCGCCATCAGGTAATGGAGCGGGGGGCCGCCCTCGAAATCGATGTTGTACTCGATGAGCAGCTCGACGGCCTCCTCCACGGTGCTCGCCTTGTCGAGCATGAGGCGGATGATCCCCAGTGAGCCGATGGTGTCCTTCGATGGGTCAACCACGACCTGACCGTCGGGCACCGCCGCCATCGCGATTGCCAGGCCTGCTTCGTTGAGACCGTCGAAGGGCGTGTACGGGGCGTTGAGGAGACCCTTCAGATCTTCGATCGGCCGGTCGGCCAGGTCGCCTGAGGGGTCGCCACGGAAACCGAGATAGGCGATGTCTACGAGCGTCGCCGAGGCGTAGCCGTCCGGCGGGTCCGTGAAGAGGAGGACGGTGGGACTGGTGCTCCAATCGAAGTTACGCCCGAAGAGCCTCGAGTCAGGGTCGGCGAGAGCGGCGAAGAGGGAACAGGCCCAGGCTTGCTGGCTTCCCGGTGCCATCACCACCGGCATGGCAGGCAGTGCGCCCTCGAACTCCTCGTAGTCGTAGGCCGCGTAGTGGTGCATCGTGTACAGGGGGAAGTCGTCGACCTTCTCGATGCTCAGGAGGGTGGCCGCTTCCGCATCCGACAGGCCGACATCCGAGTAGTCCCGGTCGGGTTGTGGGAACGGGCCTACCTCGGTCGATGTGCATGCGGCCAGCAAAATGAGCAGTACCGGGAGAACGGCCCAGCCGGGTCGATGTTTGCCATCCGATGTCATCGAGGCGCCTCGATGCTCGCGTCGAGAACAGGGTCCCCGGCTGCCATCCCGGCAGCCGCGTATGCCTATCTCAAAACCAAACTAGGTGGGTAGCCATGCGGCTTCCAGGGCCGTTGGCCCCGATCGGCGGCGGTGGGCGGGTGTTGGCCAATGAAGAAGGTGGAGGGGCGAATCGCCGCCTCCACCTTCTTTGATGGTGAGACTTCGAGCGTTCAGGCCTGTTTGCGGAGTCCGCTCAGACCGCCTGCGATGACGAGCACAGTTCCCACCGCAAGGATGAAGAACCCGATCCCGCTCGACACCGCGTAGGCCTCCGGTATGGCTCCTGCCCCCGCTGCCTGGGCGAAAGCACCCTGGAGTGATTCGGCCTCGTCCCGGGCTTCCATCAGCTTTATGACCACGTAGGCGAGCAACGCCGCCCCGATTACAGCCGTGGTCAATGAGGAGTTCCGATCCATGGCGGCCGCCCTGGCGCCCATGACCGCCAGTGCCACCACCACGACGATCAAGATCACGAGCACGATCTGTGCCCAGAGGTCCAGACCGCCCCACACCGTGGGGATGCTCGGCGGGAACGCCGGGTTGGCGGAGTGCAGGGCGGGCAGCAGGCCCTCTCCATCGGTGCGCAGCGCCTTCGTGAACAGGCCGATGATCCCGATGATCACCCCAGCCAGCGCGAACAGTCTGCCGGTGTGCATGTTCTCTCCCTCTCGGTGCGAACTCGGCTACGCCAGATGCTAGGGACGAGGTGTGGCCGTTGTCGTGATTCGTCGAACGATCATCGGAAACGGCCGCTCTCAGTGGATAGGGTTGCGACGTGACCGAACTCCAAGACCGGGTGGCCATCGTCACCGGCTCGTCCAGCGGCATTGGGAAGGCGACGGCTCTCTCGCTCGCTGCTGCCGGTGTCCGTGTGGTGGTCAACTCGGCGTCCTCGGTGACAGAGGGTCGCCAGGTTGCCGAGGCATTGCCGACCGAATCGCTCTATGTCCAGGCCGATATCAGCGACCCCGACCAGTGCCAGTCACTGGTCGCTTCGGCCATCGACCGTTTTGGACGCCTGGACATCCTCGTGAACAACGCCGGCTGGACGACGGTGGTCCGGCACTCCGACCTCGATGGTCTCACCGACGAGATCCTCAGGCGCACCTTCGAGGTCAACCTGTTCGGAACGTGGTGGATGACCAAGGCGGCGATGCCGCACCTGAAGGAGTCACCCGACGGAAACGTGGTGATGGTCACCTCCGTGGCGGGCATCAGGCCGATGGGGAGTTCGCTGGCGTACTCGATGGCCAAAGCGGCCCTCAACCACCTCACGGTGTTGCTGGCCAAATCGTCAGGGCCCGTCCGGGTGAATGCCGTCGCCCCGGGGCTGGTCGCCACGCCTTGGACCGAGGACTGGCAGGAGATGCATCGCAACGTCGCCGCCACTGCACCCCTCGAGCGCTCGGCGACCCCCCAAGACTGCGCAAAGGCCGTGATGTCGTTGGTGACCAACACCTATGTCACCGGCGCGATCATGGTGGTCGACGGAGGCCTCACCCTGACGATCTGAGGGGCTGCATGGCGTCATCGCGTCGAGTGTCAGTGTGAGTGGTTGGCGGTAGCATCGCTGCATCGGCCCCAAGGAAGGCACATGCTGTCTGGATACGCAGGGAAGATCCTCCACGTCGATTTGACCGCCGGAACCATCGAGGTCGAGGAACCGGACGAAGACCTCTATCGCACCTACATGGGTGGCAGCGCCCTTGGCCTCTATTACCTGCTCAAGAGCACCCCTGCCGGCGCCGACCCGCTCGGCCCCGACAACACCCTCGCCTTCATGCTCTCGGGGATCACCGGAGCGCCGATCGCTGGGCAGAGCCGTGCGACCGTGGTGGCCAAGTCACCGCTCACCGGTGGGGTAGGGGACTCTCAGGCCGGGGGCTTCTGGCCCGCCGAGCTCAAGTTCGCCGGATTCGACGGCATCGTCATCAGAGGGGTGTCTCCCAAGCCCGTCTACCTGTGGATCCACCACGGCGAGGCCGAACTTCGCGACGCCGGACATCTCTGGGGCAAGACCACCAAGGAGGTCGACCAGCTCCTGATGGAAGAACTCGACGACTCCCGGATCCAGGTCGCCCAGGTGGGTCCGGCAGGAGAGAAGCTGGTCAGGTTTGCCGCCATCATGAACATGGCCAACCGTGCCCACGGCCGAACCGGCATGGGTGCGGTGATGGGCAGCAAGAAGCTGAAGGCGATCGCAGTTCGCGGCGGCAAGAAGAAGATCTCGATGGCAGACCCCGAGGCGCTGAGAGCCATCATGCAGCCGTCGATCGCAGCCGTCCGTGAGGACGAAGACGTCTGGGATCTTGCCAAGCTGGGCACGATCGGGATCCTCGAGAGCCAGAACGCGGTTGGCGGACTGCCGACCCGTAACTATCAGAGTGGCTGGATGGGCAGCTATGAGCGTGCTGCGGCGATCGGCGGACAGCGCCTGTTCGACGAGCTCCTGAGAGGGGCGGATGAGGACAACGCCCTCAAGGCCGGACGCGACACCTGCTACTCCTGTGCGGTGCGCTGCAAGCGTGTCGTGGAGTCCGAATGGCAGGGCAAGGCGCTCGATCCACTCTCCGGCGGTCCCGAATACGAGACGGCCTCGGTGTTCGGTTCCTACTGCGACATCGACGACCTGCACGCGATCGCCTATGCGAATCAACTCTGCAACCAGTACGGGGTCGACACGATTTCGGCCGGGGCAACCATGGCGTTCGCCATCGAATGTTTCGAGCAGGGTCTC
>JBFGRR010000092.1:0-6762 GCA_041567215.1 Acidimicrobiia bacterium
CGGCGATTGGCGCTCGCCTCCTGGAGTTTCGCCGTCCGCACCGAAGACGGCTGGGGACCTCCAGCTGGAAGACGGCTCCCGCGTGGCAGTCATCGGCGGGGGTCCAGCCGGCTCTCTGTTCGCGTACTTCCTGTTGCGGCTCGCCAACGCCATCGACCTCGAACTGCAGGTCGACATCTTCGAGCCGCGCCGCTTCACCCACGGTGGACCAGCAGGATGCAACCACTGCGGCGGGATCGTGTCCGAATCCCTCGTGCAGATGCTCGCCACCGACGGCGTCAACCTCCCGCCCAGTGTCGTGCAGCGGGGCATCTACTCCTATGTGCTCCACATGGACGTCGGCAGCGTCGAGATCGAGAGCCCCGTCGCCGAGCAGCGGATTGCCTCGATCTACAGGGGGAATGGCCCGAGGGGAGGCGAGGCGATGCCCTGGGACAGCTTCGACGGGTTCCTGCAGCAGACCTGCGAGAAGGAGGGTGCGCACATCGTCCACAAGCTGGTGACCGGGCTGGAGCGGCAGGCGGATGGGAGGCCGCTGGTGATCACCGCAGACGGCGAGGCGGCAGCATACGACTTCGTGACCCTTGCCACCGGTGTCAACAGCAACTTCAATCAGGTCCTGGCAGGCGGGTTCGTCGATGGCGCTCCGCAGGTATCGAGAACCTTCATCTGCGAGTTCAAGGCGGGCGCGGAGCGGATTCACGAGGTCCTCGGCGATTCGATGCACGTCTTCCTCCTCGACATCCCTCGTCTCGAATTCGCCGCATTCATACCCAAGGGTGACTACGTGACGATGGCGATGCTCGGCGAGGAGATCGACCGACCGCTGATCGCGAGATTCCTCGGTGCGCCCGAGGTGAAAGCGGCGTTTCCGGTCGACGTCGTTCCAGGTGTGTGTACCTGTGCGCCGCTGATCAACGTCAAAGGCCCGAAACGCCCGTACGGCGACCGGGTCGCTCTGGTCGGCGACATGGGGGTCACCCGCCTCTACAAGGACGGCATCGGGGCTGCGTTCCGAACCGCCAAGGCGGCGGCCGAGGCCGCACTCATCCACGGGATCTCGGCGTCGGCCCTCGAAGAGCACTACATGCCGACCTGCCGGGCGATCGCCGTCGACAACCGGTTCGGGCATGTCATCTTTGCGTTCACCACCATCTTCAGGAGGAGCGCATTCGCCCGGCGTGTCGTGCTCCGGATGACGGCGAGGGAGCAGGAGGGGAAGGGGGGCAAGCACATGAGCCACGTCTTGTGGAACATGTTCACCGGCAGCACCCCATACCGCGACGTGTTCGTCAAGACGCTCCATCCAGGGTTCGTTTGGGGTCTGGTGAGAAGTTTCGTTCTCTGTTTGTTTGCCGGCCGTGGAGGTGATTGACGATGCCACTTCGGAGGCGGGGTGAGTTGGGCAAGGTGTACGAGGACGGCGAAGTGATCATTCGCGAAGGCGAAGTGGGCGACGCCATGTTCGTGGTGCAGTCCGGGGAAGTGGAGGTCGTTCGCACAGGGTCGAGTGGTGAACACCGCCTCGGGACACTCCATGGTGGCGACTTCTTCGGGGAGATGGCCCTCTTCGACAAGACCGTTCGGTCCGCAACGGTGCGCGCCGTCGGCGAGGCGAGGGTGTTGACAATCGACAAGCGGACGATCCTCAAGCGCATTTCCGAGGATCCCCTGCTCGCCGTCAATCTCCTCAAGTCGATGTCTTCGAAGATCCGCAACCTCAACGAGCAGGTGGACGTCGGATCATGACCGGTGACGTTCGTATCGATCCCGTGGCAGGCCTCCCTGCGTACCGGCCCCGGCAGGCCGAGAAGCAGGCTCCCTGCCAGGCGGGTTGCGCCTCCGGCGGCGACACTCGCGGATGGATCGGAGTCGTCTCCCAGAGGTACCAGCGCGGCCTGTCCAATCACGAGGCGTTCGCCGAGGCCTGGAGGATCATCGTCGATGTGAATCCATTCCCCGCCGTGCTCGGCCGGATCTGTCCTCACCCGTGCGAAACCAACTGCAACCGGCAAGGCAAGGATGCGCCGGTGGCGATCAACGCCTTGGAGCGGTTCCTCGGCGACTGGGCGATCGAGGCCGGGCTCGGTCTACCGGAATCGGATCGTTCCGAACACGTCGAGTCGATCGGGGTGGTCGGGGCGGGGCCGTCCGGCCTGTCGTTCGCCTACCAGATGGCGCGGCGCGGTTACGACGTGGTGGTGTACGAGAGGGCTCCCCAGGCGGGTGGGATGCTTCGATACGGCGTTCCGGACTATCGCCTCCCACCCTCGGTGCTGGATGCCGAGATCGCCCGGATCGTGGACCTCGGCGTGAAGATCCAGACGGGAACGGCTATCGCCGACGAAGCCTCCATGGCGGACCTTCGTGATCGGCACGACATCATCTACCTGGGCCTGGGCGCTCAGGCGGGCCAGGCTCTTGGCATTCCCGGAGAGGACGGCCCGGGGGTGTGGAGTGGTGTCGAGTTCCTGGCGAAGGCCAATCGGGGTGAGACGGTCGATGTGGGAGGTCGTGCCATCGTGATCGGCGGCGGCAACACCGCCGTCGATGCAGCCCGGGTGGCCCGCCGTGCGGGCGCGGAGGTGACGATCGCCTACCGGCGAACCGAAGCGGAGATGCCGGCGATTCCTTCAGAGATCCGCGAGGCCGTGAATGAGGGGGTGAACGTCGAGTTCCTCGTGGCCCCCTCTGCCGTGATCCGGGACGAGACCGGGGTTACCGGCCTGTCGATGTTCCGCATGGCGCTCGGAGAGCCTGGCCCCGACGGGCGGCGTACCCCGGTGCCGGTTCTCGACTCCGGCTTCGATCTCGAAGCGGACTCGATAATCGTCGCGGTCAGCCAGCAACCAGATCCTGCGGATCTGGCCGGATTGGGGATCACCGGCCGTCTCGCCGGAGGCGTGGGCGAGATCGCAACAGGCCTCTGGGCGGGAGGAGATCTGCTCGAACTCGACATTGCCGGGACCGCCATATCCCACGGCCGGCGGGCGGCCGAAGCGGTGCATGCAAAGCTGCGCGGGCTCCCCATCGAACCCGTGGCGAGCGCTCGCACCATTGCGGCAGGGGAGATCAACCTCGACTTTCTGGACGATCGCCCGCGTGCCTCTCCAAGCCACCTGACTGCCGAAGAGGCGCTCGCCAGGCCGGATGCGGAGGTTGCCCACACGATCAGCGAGGAGCAGTTCCTCGCCGAGATCGAACGCTGTTTCTCGTGCGGACTCTGTCTCGGATGTCAGGCGTGCTGGATGTACTGCACCCCCGGCTCGTTTGCCAGGGTCGCGTCGCCGGGGGCCGGGATGTACTTCACCATGACCCTCGATGCTTGCGAGGAGTGCGGCAAATGCATCGAGGTGTGCCCATGCGGATATCTAGAGGCGATCTGATGGGCCCTGGAGGCGAAGCCGCCGGAGGGCGTTAGCGGGCGACGGCCGACGAGTGAACGGTGCGGAAGCCGGCCACGCGGCCCGCCTCGGCGACGGCAACGAAAGCCTCGACGGCCTCGGGATCGAATTGCCGTCCCGAGTGGGCGCGGATCTCGCTGAGAGCATGATCGGCCGGGAGGGCCGGCTGGTAGGAGCGGTGGCTGGTGATGGCGTCGTAGGCGTCGGCTACCAGGACGATCCTCGCCAGTTGTGGGATGTTGTCTCGTTCGAGACCGAAGGGGTAGCCGGTGCCGTCCCAGCGCTCGTGATGGAACAGGATGGCCTCACAAACGCTGCGGTCGAAGCGGTCGACGGTCATCGCAAAACCGTAGAGGGGGTGGCGCCGCATGTGGGTCACTTCGCCGCCGATGAGCGGGCCGGGCTTGGCGAGCAGTGACGGATCGACGTGGATCTTGCCGACGTCGTGAAGGACGCCGACGGTTGCGAGGCGTTCGAGGTCGTCGGCCGGGAGGCCGAGCATCGCTCCGATTTCGGTTGCGGTGGTGCTGACGCGATGAACATGACCGTATAGGTCTTCGACCGCCCCCTCCATCGCTGCAATGAGTGCGTCCACGAGCCTCCACTCGCCGCTGTCCTTCTCGGATCTAGTCCCAGAGAGACAGGTTGCGTTACACCCGCCCAACACCGCCATGGGTCAGACGACCCAAAACGGACTAGTCAGACTAGGGGCGCAAACCGCTCAATTCCGGTCTTTGCGCTTTGCATCCCAGCTCGCCACGTAGCTCTCCACGGCCTCGAGGTGAGCGTCGGTGTGATGCGAGATGGCCTGTAGCGCCGCCGAGAGCTCCAGGAAGCCTTCGAGATCCATGCTGCGGGCCTGCCTGAGGAGACGCTTGGTGAGCCGGACCGAGTGGCCGGGTTTGGAGGCGATCAGCCCCGCCAGTTCGCGGGTCCGGGCCTGCAGGCGTTCCGGCGTCACCGCTTCGATGAGGATCCCCAGTGCGACCGCCTCCTGTGCGTCGACGAACCGGGCGGTGAAGGCGAGTTCCGCCGCCCGCTGCCAGCCGACGACCCGCGGCAGCAGCCAGGCGCCTCCATCCCCGGGGATGATCCCGAGGTCTATGAAGGTGTGGGCGAAGCGGGCCTCCGTCGAGCCGATGCGAAGGTCACAGGAGAGGGCGAGGTCGAATCCGGCGCCGACGGCCGGCCCGTTCACGGCGGCGATGGTCGCCAGGTCTGTGGCCGCCATCGCCCGGGTGAGCCGCTGGATGGTGTTCCTATAGGTCTCCGTGAGCTCTTCGGGCGATCCGTCGAACATGCCCTCGCGGGCGTGCATCTCCCGTACGTCGCCGCCGGCCGAAAAGGCGCTTCCCTTCCCCGTGACCACCAGCACGGTCACGGCCGGGTCGCTCTCGGCTGTTTGCACGGCTCCGAGGATCTCCTCGAGCATCTTGTCGCCGGTCAGGGCGTTGCGGACCTCTGGGCGCGCCAGTGTCAGCCAGGCGACCCCGTCGGAGATCGTGAACTCGGTGTGCGTCAAGAAGCGGCCTCGACGAACTCCACCGCCCTGGTCGGGTCGATCGGATCATCGACCTGCTCCTTCAGCGACGTCCCCACGATGACCCCGTCGGCTTGCTCCAGCAGATGGGCGATCGTCGAGGGTGTGGCGCCCGAACCGATCAGCAGAGGGGCGTCCGGGACTGCCGATCTGACGGCGGCGAGGGTTTGGGCCTCCACCGGTGCTCCGGTGCCGGATCCCGAAACGACCAGCGCGCTCGCCCCGCCGCGCTCCCAGGTGTCCCGGGCTGCCTGCTCGATCGTGAGCCCGGGCGGGGCAACGGCGTGTTTCACGAAGACATCGGCGAACACCTGGAGGCGTGGCGCAAGCGCCATCCTGTCCCGTGCGATCCGGGCGGCATCGCCCTCGATCGTGCCCTGGTCCGTGAACATGGTTCCAACCAGGACGTTCACGCGAACGAACGATGCGCCGGTTGCGGCCGCGATCGCCACGGCCGCCGGCCCGTCGTTGCGAAGCACGTTCACGCCATAGGGGATGCGGATCGACGATGCGATCGCAGAGATCGCAGTGGCCATCGAGGCGATGGTCACTGCCGGGACCCGGGAAGAGAAGAAAGGCGAGTCCCCGAAGTTCTCGACCATCACGGCATCGAAGCCTGCCTCTTCGAGGGTGCAAGCGTCCCGGACCGCCCGATCGACCACCATCTGCATGTCGCCCGAGTAGCGGGGCGATCCAGGAAGGGGTGGCAGGTGGACCATCCCGACCAGGCGGGGGACCGTCAAATGTAGGCCTTGACGTACTGGACGGCCTTCTCCGCACCTGCACCGGTCAGCTTGAGCCGTGTCTTCTCGGGCGTGATGCGCCGAACGCTCAGGCGGGCCCAGTCGGACGCCGATCCCTTGATGACGTTCTCGGCTTCGGCAGGCCCGTAGATCCACTTGGCGTAGCCGGGTCCGATCACCTCGACACGCACGGGGGTGTACGCCTCGCCAGCGGCCTTGAACGCGTACGGGAGCGTCTTCCATCCGAGCCAGCAGATGTGCCTGATGCGAGGGGTGTCTTCGACCTCCGCCCTCATCGCCGCGTAGATGTCCAGTCCGTGCGCCCAGGTCTCCATGAGGCGGGTCGTGGCCAGGGTGCGGGCGCTCATCGTGCCCTCGATCCATTCGACCCTGTCGGAGGCACGCATGTGGGAGAGAGGTTCGACCACCTTGGCCCTTCCGCCGCGCCACCACTCGATCACGTCTTGGGGTCGCATCTTGCGGCCGATCTTTACCGCTTCCTGGCGCAGTGCGTCGAGGTCGGGCGCGGATCGGAAGCGGCTCAGGTCGGCGGTGCCCGCGATCACCTCGGCGGCGATCTCCTCGGAATCGGCCAGGTGGCTGATGGTGTCGCGAATGGTCCAACCCGCGGCAGGGGTCTTCCTGTCCCAGTCCTTCAGGGCGATTCGCTGAAGGGACTGGTCCAGTGCTTGCTGTTCGGCGACCAGATCGGACAGGATTTCACGCACCTGACGATTCTAGCGTCGGCCAGCGTTGTTCAATTCTCGGATTCCCTCTCGAGGCCTCTACCACTCCCGATCGGCGTGATCGGCACCGAAAGGAGCCGGAAGCCGCACCCTGTCGGGTGTGGCCACCAGGTCGTTGAGCTCGCCGACCATTTGCTTGAGCCGGCCGAAGCTGCGGCGGTCGAAGTCGAGGGCGATGCGGGCCAGGTCGATGGCGTCTCCGTCGCGGACCTCGACGTCACTCGGCTCGACGACCTCGATCCGACCGTCGACCACGATGTCGGAGAACGTGTCGTTCAGGCGCTCGAGCACTGCGGGGTCCGGAGCCTGGCGGAGCCTGAGCACCAGGC
>JBFGRR010000093.1:0-6751 GCA_041567215.1 Acidimicrobiia bacterium
CAGCTGTTCGAGCGGGCCGAGGCCCACGATCGAGTCGACCACAGCCTGCAGGTCCTCGATCGAGGCGAGCGGCGCCTCCCTGCTGGCGACGATGGCGACCTCTCGTTCGATGGTCGCCCGATCGAGGGAGGCGTCGGACCCGATGACGGCCGCGACCAGCCGGTCGGTCAGGCCCATCGCCCCTCCCACACCTTCGCCCAGGCGGAAACCCACCGGCGGTCCAAGGGGATGGAACCGCGGATCAGGCACGAGGCGACCGAGCGGCGGAGGCTAGGAAGCACCAACCCCCTCCCCGGGGACTCGATCCAGCGTCCGGATGGCTGGAACACGGCCGGTCGCACCGGGGTGGGAACCGGCATGCCGGGGATCAGCGGTATGACCTCGATTACCGGGTGCGCCTCCCTCAACACCACCGCCGGCCATGCCTCGATCAGCGCGTCGATGACTGCACGGGCCGCGCTCCGGTCCACTCCCCCGTTCGGGAGCACCGCCACACCACGCCGTGGCGGGCTCAGGTGTCTGGCGTGGAGTCCGTCGGCGCACAGGCCTGCGAGCGTGGTGGTCCCGGGGAGGGGTGGGGCGCCCGGATCGACATCGATCACGAGTCCGACCGGCGCCGATGCGGCCAGCGCCAACGGGCCGATCCGGTGCAGGAGCGGGTCGTGAGGGGAACCGAGAGAGACGACGGCAGCTTTCACCGCCAGTGAACGTACAATACCGCCCTATATCATTGAACCCCCTCGCTGCACCCCCCGGCGATATGGCTCCCGAAACCAGGGGCGGCCCGTAGACTGAGGTCAGTCAGCACAGAGCGACATGACCACTGCAGCCGCATTCTTCGATCTCGACAAGACGATCATCGCCAAATCGTCGACGCTCGCGTTCGCCGGTCAACTCTCGAAGGCGGGCTTCCTGTCCAAGCGATCGCTGCTGAAAGCCGGTCTCGCCCAGGCCTATTACGTGATGTTCGGCGCAGATCACGACCAGTTGGAGAAGATCCGCGAAGAGCTCGGGGATCTCACCAAAGGGTGGGACAAGACCGAGATCGAACGACTGGTCGAAGAGACGGTCGACGAGGTGGTCGCTCCCCTCGTGTATGCCGAGGCGCTGGCCATCATCGATGAGCACCACCGGGCCGGACGCAGGGTCGTGGTCATCTCTTCCAGCCCGATTCAGGTGGTCAAACCGCTCGGGAAGTATCTGGGGATCGACGAGGTGATCGGAACCCGGCCGGAGGTCGATGAGCATGGCAAGTACACGGGTCGCCTCGAGTTCTACGCATACGGGCCCGGCAAGGCGGTGGCGATCCGGGAACTCGCCGAGCAGGACGGCATAGACCTCTCGGCCTCTTACGCGTACTCCGACTCCATGACCGACCTTCCAATGCTCGAATCGGTCGGGCATCCCGTCGTCGTGAACCCCGACAAGGAGCTCCGCGACGTGGCGATGAGTCGCGACTGGCAGATCATGGAGTTCGAACGGCCGGTGACGGTTCGGACCCGCCTGGTCACCATTCCGGCGCCAGTCCCCGTCATCAGCGGCGCAGCCGTTGCGGGCGGGATCGCCGCCGCGCTGACGATCTGGGCGCTGCGAACCCGGCGTCGCATCGCCTGATCAGTCGAGAAACAAGACCGTCCCACCCGCTCTCGAGACCCCCTCCGCGGGACTGAACTCCTCCCCCGATGAGAGATCCAGCGCCCTCAACAGGAACTCACGGTCTGCCGCCGCCGGAAGGATCGGAACGCTCAAACCGGACCGCTCCAGACCGACGACTGCATCGCCGACCCGCTTGACGGCCTCGGTGAACGGCCGGGAAGCACACACGAGGTCGGCCCCCGAGGCGAGCAACTCGCGGGTGACTTCGTCGGGGCTCATACCGGCCATGACCAGAGCCACGATGTCGGTGCTCGCGCCTCTCAACGCCTCCAACAGCTCGGCCTTTTCGACGTAGACCGGTCCCGATCTCAGTTCGATGATGGTCATCACCGGCAACGGTACCGGTATCTTCAAGGCGTGATCTCAGCCGTCGTGATCGTGGCAGGAGGGAGCGGCGCGCGCTTCGGGCAGCCGGTCAACAAGGTGTTCCTCCCGCTCGGCGGGCGGCCGATCCTGCAGCGGTCCATCGAGACCATGCACGCCTGCCAGTCCGTGGAGACGGTCGTCGTGGTGTGCCGACCAGAGGACGCACATCTGGTCGAGGCACTCGACCCCGAAGTCGCCGTGGTGGCCGGAGGCCCGACCCGCCACGGGAGCGAGACGAATGGGATCGAGTCTCTGGCCGGGATGGGGCTCGATGTGATCGCTGTGCACGACGCAGCGCGGCCGCTGGCGAGCGTGCGGCTCACCGAGGAGATAATCCGAACGGCCCACCGGGTGGGTGGTGCGGTTCCTTTCCTATCTCTCGACCAACCGGTCTTCGACCGCGGGCATCTTCTCGACCCCGAGCGCCACGTCAGGGTCCAGACGCCACAGGCCTTCAGGGCGGGTCCACTCGTGGACGCCTACCGCAGAGCCAAGGTTGCCGGGTTCGAAGGGGTTGACACGGCCGAGACGGTCGAGCGCTACTCCGAGCTCAAGGTGGCCCTCGTTCCCGGCGAACCGCACAATCTCAAGATCACCTATGCCGAGGACATCGCCACGGCAGAGAAATCACTCGCCTGACGGTAGACGCGGTCGCCGCAACGAGAACCAGGCGGCCAGCAGCGCCGCCGTCGCCGCGGCGGACCCGAGAGCGAGCCACCCGAATCCGCTCGGCGAACTCGGTGATGGCCTGGTCGTGGCGGTGATACCGGGAACCCGGCCCAGCAGCGCCGGATCGAGACCCAGCTCAGAGATGTTGACCGGCTGCGACTGGACCGACCTGGTCCCGAGGCCCTCGAACACGACCACCCAGTCGATACGGCGCACGTCGACGAACCCGCCGAACACCCCTGGAGAGCGCTCGACGAGTGCGACCGTCTCCTGTGGTCCGCCCGGGTCCAGGAGATGGGCGACGACCGGCCCGCCTCCCAGGGACTCGACCTCGATGTCGAGCTCCATCGTGGTCGCCGACAGCGCCCGACCGGACACGGTCGCCTCGCCAAAGCCTCCGCCGACCTGGAGGAGCATGACCAAGAGGACGACCCACCGCACCGCGCCAGACTATCCGGATCTGCCTACGCTCCGTTCATGGCCAGGGTGGAAGCGATCAAGGCGGACATCACCGGCCTCGAGGTCGATGCGATCGTGAACGCAGCCAACGAAGAGCTCCACCACGGAGGCGGGGTGGCGCTCGCCATCTCGCGGGCTGGGGGCCCGAGCATCGACGCCGAGTCGGCTGCGTGGGTGCGCGCCAACGGCCCGGTGAGACCGGGCCAGGCCGCGGTGACAGGCGGAGGCGAACTCCCCGCCAGATGGGTGATCCACGTCGTCGGACCCCGCTATCGCGCCGGGCAGGACAACGAGAGCCTGCTCCGCGGCGCCGTCGTGGCCGCCCTGGATGCCGCCGCCGACCTCGGGGCGGAGTCCGTCGCACTGCCGGCGATCTCGGCCGGAATCTTCGGCTATCCGCGCCTCGAAGCAGCGAAGGTCATCGCCGACTCGTGCGTCTCGTGGCCGGGTCCACTCGAGGAGATACTGCTGGTCGGCTACGACGAGGCCACCCATGACGATCTCGCCGCCGCTCTCGAGGCTCTTCGCTGACGGTCTTGTAGCCTTGCGGCCCCGCCCAGGAAAGTCATCATGGCCAAGACACTCTTCGAGAAGGTCTGGGAACGACATGTCGTTCACAGCGCCGAGAACGAGCCCGATCTCCTCTACATCGACCTCCACCTCGTCCACGAGGTGACCTCCCCTCAGGCCTTCGATTCGCTTCGCCTCGCCGGCCGGACCGTGCGCCGTCCCGACCTCACGCTGGCCACCATCGACCACGGTGTCCCCACCCTTGGCCGAGAGCTGGGCATCAGCGATCCGATGTCCAAGATCCAGATCGACGCCCTCGTCGACAACTGCCGTGAGTACGGGATCACCCTCTTCGGTCTCGACGACCCTCGCCAGGGGATCGTCCATGTGATCGGACCCGAGCAGGGCATCACCCAGCCTGGCATGACCATCGTTTGTGGCGACTCCCACACGGCCACCCACGGAGCATTTGGCGCCCTCGCCTTCGGGATCGGGACCTCGGAGGTGGAGCATGTCCTGGCGACCCAGACCCTCACACAGAGCAAGCCCCGGTCGATGGCGGTGACGGTCGAAGGCGACCTCCCGACGGGGGTGACGGCGAAGGACGTGATCCTGGGGATCATCGCCCGCATGGGCACCGCAGGCGCAACCGGACACGTCATCGAATACCGCGGTTCGACCATCAGGTCGCTCTCGATGGAGGGACGGATGACGATCTGCAACATGTCGATCGAGGCCGGGGCGAGGGCAGGGATGATCGCCCCCGACGACAAGACCTTCGAATACCTGCGAGGTCGGCCCTACGCCCCCCGTGGCGCCGCCTGGGACACCGCGGTGGCGGATTGGCGCGGGCTGGCGACGGACCCTGGTGCCGCATTCGACGTGGAGATCCACGTGGACGCCGCCGATCTCGAACCGCACGTGTCGTGGGGCACCAATCCCGGACAGACGCTGCCCATCACCGCCAGCGTCCCCGACCCCGATTCGTTCGATGACCCCATCGACCGGGACTCGGCTCGCCGTGCTCTCGAATACATGGATCTGACGCCAGGAACGCCCTTTGCCGCCATCGCCATCGACAAGGTGTTCCTCGGCTCCTGCACCAACGGGCGGATCGAGGACCTCCGGGCGGCCGCGGCGGTGGTCGACGGGAAGAAAGTGCATCCCAACGTCTCCGCCATCGTCGTGCCGGGCTCCGGTCTCGTGAAACTGCAGGCGGAGGAGGAAGGGCTGCACCGGATCTTCGAGGCCGCCGGATTCGAGTGGCGGGACGCCGGATGCTCGATGTGTCTGGGCATGAACCCGGACATCCTCTCACCCGGCGAGAGGTGCGCCTCGACCTCCAACCGCAACTTCGAGGGCCGGCAGGGCAAAGGCGGCCGCACCCACCTGGTCTCCCCGCAGATGGCGGCTGCCGCAGCCGTGGCCGGCCACCTCGTGGACGTTCGGACCTGGTCGTGACCGGCAAGACCCGCGACCGTCCGAGATTCCCTGAAGGGTATGGAATCGAGTCGTCACTCGAGGGGATGCTCGATTGGCCACCGGTCGAAGCCGCACTCCGGGAAGCGGCCATCTACTGGGTGGCCACAGCCGGCGACGGCCCCCACATCACACCCATCTGGGGCGCATGGGCCGCCGACCGGCTCTACGTCGAGGGCGGCTCGACCACCAGGTGGGCGAGAAACCTCGCCGCCGACCCGCGGGCGAGCGTGGGGGTGGACGTGTCCGGGCTGCAGGTGCTGGTCGAGGGACTGGTTGTCACCGTCGAGCCCGACCCGCCACTCCACGAGGCGATCGCATCGCAGTACTCCTCCAAATACCCGTACCGCCCGGACCCCGGATCGATGTTCGAGTTGCGTCCCCGGAAGGTGCTGGCGTGGAGCGTCGCCACCATCGATGCCTTCGCATCCACACCCACCCGCTTCCGGTTCGAGGAGGACGAATGAACCCCGTGACCGTGATCACCCGCACCCTCGCACCGCTGCCACGCGCCAACGTGGACACCGACCAGATAATGCCCAAGGAGCACCTCAAGAGGGTGGAGCGAAGCGGATACGGTCGATTCGTCTTCGACGACTGGCGCAAGGCCGAACCCGGGTTCGTGCTCGAACGCCCCGAGTATCAGAACGCAGGGATCCTGGTGACCGGCCCCAACTTCGGCTCGGGATCGTCACGCGAGCATGCCCCGTGGGGATTGCAGGATTGGGGATTCGAGGCCATCGTCGCACCCTCCTTCGCAGACATCTTCTTCAACAACTGCACCAAGATCGGTCTGCTCCCGGTGATCCTCGACGAAAAGGAGGTGCGCTGGCTGACCGAGTTGGCCGAGGCCGACCCCACCGCCGAGGTCACCATCGACCTCAACACCAGGACGGTGACGAGCGGCGAGTCGTTCGAGGCGCGCTTCGAGATCGACGAGTTCACCCGTTTCCGCTTGCTGAACGGCCTCGACGACATCGGGCTCAGCCTGACCAGGGAGGCGTCGATCGCCGACTTCGAGAAGCGGCGGCCAGTCCACCTGCCTTCTCTCTAGCCGAACGCCGCCGGTCACCGAGCGCCCTCGTCGCCGGACACCGGGGCTCCTCGCCCACGAATCTGATATGACAAGACTCAGATTTCATTAATATGGCGGTATGGATCTCGACAAGCTGACCACCCGGGCCCGGCAGGCGCTCATCGACGGGCGCGACGTCGCCCGCCTCCAACTCCACTCCGCCACCCAGCCCGCCCACCTGCTGGTGGCCCTCGCCGCCCAGACCGATGGGATCGTCGCTCCCTTGCTACGCGCCCTCGCCGGTGGGCCGGGGGCGGTGAGCCGGATCGCCCAGGAGCGGCTGGCCGCCCTCCCCCGCGTCCACGGCGGGGAAGACCCGGGGATGTCCCCCGAACTGACACGGCTGCTGGAAGACGCCGACCGGCGCCGGGGCGAGCTCAAGGACGATTTCGTCTCGGTGGAACACCTCGTCCTCGCTCTGGCAGGGTCGCAAGATCCCCTCGGAGAGGATCTGAGGCGACTCGGCATCACCGTGGAAGCCGTCCTCGCAGAACTGCGCCGGTTGCGGGGAAGCCAGAGAATCACCTCGGCCGACCC
>JBFGRR010000094.1:0-6750 GCA_041567215.1 Acidimicrobiia bacterium
CAACAGGAACACCACCGCGGGGACATCGAAAGGCCAGAAGAAGAAGGGCGCGATGATCGAGCGCACCCTCGCCCGCGGATGGAACACGAGGTAAGCCCCCATGACACCTGCGATGGCGCCGGATGCACCGACAACCGGGGTGGTGCTCGACGGGTTCATCGCGACATGTCCCGCCGTGGCCACCAGTCCGGTTGCCAGGTAGAAGACGACGTAGCGCAACCGTCCAAGGGTCTCCTCCACGTTGTTACCGAAGATCCACAGGATCCACAGATTGCCTACGAGGTGACCGATCGACCCGTGAAAGAAGAGGGAAGCCACCAGGCTGAGCGCGACGCTCTTCGCGGGGAAGGCAGGACGAGCGTCCGAAGCCAGACACTCACCGGTTCGGATCTCCTCGAGGGTGAGTGGCTCGGCGCTGACGACCTCGCATGGGATGGTCGCCTCCGCATAGAGGAATCGAGCCTCCTCTTCGGCGGTATGGGGCTGGACGGCGAAGAAGACCCACGCCGACGCGCCGATGACGAGGGCGGTCATCCATGCCGTGCGGCGGGTCGGGTTGAGGTCGCGTAAAGGGATCAAAGCCAGGAAGTGTCAGAGGGGATGGTGATAATGGCTGGATGGATACTACGGAGAACCCCCTCGAGGCCGAACTGGAGGAGTTGGTGGAGCGCCTGGGCGCACTCGACCCCGCCATGGCCGTCGAGCCCGCTGCCCGGATCGCAGAGATCCTCGGCCTCATGCTCGAAGCCGGGGAGGACCGCTGACCCGCCGACGGCTCGATCGCGAGCTCGTCAGGCGTGGCATGGCGCGTAGTCGCGCCCACGCGTCAGAGCTCATCACGGCAGGTAGCGTGTCGGTTGGTGGCCTGACGGAGCCGAAACCGGCGTCGCTGGTGGGGCCCGATGATCCGATCTCCACGAGTGCCGAGCCGCCTCGCTATGTCGGACGGGGTGGTCTGAAGCTGGAAGGCGCCATGGAGGCCTTCGGTATCGACCCCGCCGGTGCGAGGTGCCTGGATGCCGGCGCCTCGACGGGAGGCTTCACCGACTACCTGCTCCAGCAGGGTGCGGCATCCGTGGCTGCCGTCGATGTCGGGCGTGGCCAGCTGGTCTCCAAGATCGCCAAGGACCCGCGGGTGACAGTCCACGATCGAACCAACATCCGACTCGCAGACCCGGCGGTGCTGGGAGGCAGGTTCGAGCTGATCGTCGCCGATCTCTCCTTCATCTCGTTGTGCGCGGTGGCGGCGAAACTGGCCGAACTGTCCGAGATGCACGCATCGCTCGTCTTGTTGGTCAAGCCCCAGTTCGAAGTGGGCAAGGGGAAGGTAGGCAAGGGGGGAGTGGTGTCGGATCCCGAACTCCGACGTGAATCGGTGGCCAAGGTCATCGAGTGCCTGGCCGAAAACGGCATCGGCGCCCAGGCTGTGGCACCATCTCCGGTGCCCGGAGCAAAGGGCAACAGGGAGTACTTCGTCTGGGCGATAGCCGGCGAAGCACCCGCACCGAATCTGGAGATACCCGAGTGAAACTGGGCCTCATCGTCAACGACAACCGCAGGGAAGCCCACCAGTTCGCAGAGCGGCTCACGGCGGCTGCCGGAGACCTCGGCATCGAATGCACCTCCGACTACACCGCTCTGGGCCTCTCGCCGCTCGGGGTGCCGGACGTCATCGTCGCGGTGGGAGGTGACGGGACCGTGCTCGAGGCGGTAGGCACCGGCCTCCGCCTGGACAAGCCGCTGGTGGGGTTCAACCTCGGGACTCTCGGGTTCCTGGCCGAAGCCGAGCCGGAAGATCTGGTTGCGGTGCTGGAGCGGCTCACTCGAGGTGACTATTCGATAGTCGAGAGGCCCACGCTTCGCGCCGACCTGGACGGCGTGTCGGCCGCCGGTGTGAACGACGTGGTCGTGGAGAAGATCGACAGCCAGCGCCTGGTGGTCCTCGACGTTCTGGTGGACGGGAACGACTTCCTGACCTACCGAGCCGACGGGATCGTCTTCGCGACGACAACCGGGTCGACGGCCTATGCGTTCTCGGCGGGGGGGCCGTTGGTCGATCCGGTCGTCGATGCCATCCTCATGGTCCCCGTGGCACCTCACTCGCTGTTCGGAAGGCCCTTGATCCTCCCCATCACCGCAGAGGTCGAGTGTCGCGTCGCTGCCGACCGTCCGGTTCGGGTCAGTGTCGACGGGAGACAGGTGGGGACCCTGGGCCTGGAGACCTCGCTCCGCATCTCCGCCGGAGAGCGGAAGGCCCGGTTCGTGGTCCTCGACGAGGAGCCCTTCACATCCAGGCTGACGCGGAAATTCGGCCTGACCTGAGATGCTCGAAGAACTGGCCGCTCGCAACCTCGGCATCATCGCCGACGCCCGACTCGATCCTTCACCCCGATTCACGGTCATCACCGGTGAGACGGGAGCAGGCAAGACGCTGCTCCTGGGAGCGATCCGGCTGCTCCTGGGAGGTAGCGCCGGGCCCGACCTCGTGGGTCCATGGGCCGACGATGCCACCGCCGAAGGCCGTTTCGTGGGCGCGTCGGGTGCCGAGCTCGGAGCCTCGAGGCGGCTCTCCAAGACGGGCAGGAGCAGGGCCTACATCGACGGGAGCATCGCATCGGCGGCAGCCCTCGACGCCGCCACCGACGGCCTCATCGAGATCATCGGACAGCACGACCAGCTGCGGATCACCCGTCCCGCCGAGGCGCGCAGGCTCGTCGACCGGATGCTCTCCGAGGAAGGAGCAGCCGCGGCCGGTTCCTATCGACAAGCCTGGGAAGAACTTCGCCGCCTGACCGCGGATCGTGAGGCTGTCGGTGGAGATCGAACCGGTTTGGAGCGGGAACTCGACCTGGCGCTGCATCAGGTCGCAGAGATCACCGCTGCGCAGATCCTCCCCGGCGAAGACCGGGATCTCGAAGATGCGCTTTCCAGGTTGCGAAACCTCTCGACCCTGCGCGAACACGCCGATACGACGGTTCGGGCCATCGAGGCAGCCAGAGAGGAGACCGGCTCCGCCGTGGCCGAACTGAGGCGGGCCAAGCGTCACGACCCGCACCTGGCGACGCTCCTCGAGGCGCTCGAGGCGTTGGAGTCCCAACTCGGGGACGTCACGCTGGAGTCCTCCGCATACCGCGAAGCACTCGAGGTCGACGATCTCGCTCTCGAGCGCTCCGAGGCACGAGCGCGTCTTCTCTCAGATTTGAAGCGGCGCTACGGGCCCGGGCTCGAGCAGGTTCTCGACTTCGCAGCATCGGCGACGAAGCGGGCCGAGGAACTGCAGGGTCTGCTGCAGCGATCGACGCGGATCGACACCGAACTCGCCCATGCCACCCAAGCGGTCGAGACCGCGGGCGCCGAACTGCGCGACCATCGGCGACGTGCCGCGTTGCGGCTCGCCGCACAGACCGAGACGCATCTCAGGGATCTCGGATTCGTCGATCCAGCGGTCGCGATCGTGGTGGAGGACGACGAACCCGGTCCTGCCGGCTCGGATCGGGTCACCATCGAGTTCGCCTCGGACCGGCGGCTGGCCACTGGGAACATCGCGAGGATCGCCTCTGGCGGGGAGTTGAGCCGGCTCGTGCTCGCGCTGCGACTTGCCGGGGGAGCCGGTGAGGCCGAGACGCTCGTGTTCGACGAGATCGACGCAGGTGTCGGCGGCGCAACGGCACTCGCGCTGGGGGAGAAGATCGCGCAGCTGGCCCAGAGCCGCCAAATCCTCTGTGTCACGCACCTCCCGCAGGTGGCCGCATTCGCAGACGTCCACTACTCGGTGACGCGATCGGACAACGCGGCTGTCGTCGAAAGGGTCGACGCTGATGCCCGTCTCGAGGAGTTGGCGAGGATGCTGGCCGGCCTTCCCGACAGCGAACGCGGCCGGCAGGCCGCCGGGGAACTGCTCGAACTGGCCTCCCGGGTCTGACATGGCCGCATCCGCGGGCTCCCGACCCGAGGTGCTAGCGTGGCCACCCGTGGCAGACGATCTCTTCACGGAACTCTCGGCCGAGGACGGTGTCCCCTCGACCGCACCCCTCTCCACCCAGTACGTATTCGTGACCGGTGGCGTGGTTTCCAGCCTCGGAAAAGGGATCACTGCGGCATCGCTGGGGCGCCTGCTGAAGGCCCGGGGCGTGAACGTCGTCATCCAGAAGCTCGACCCCTACATCAACGTCGATCCCGGCACGATGAACCCCTTCCAGCACGGCGAGGTCTTCGTGACCGACGATGGTGGCGAGACCGACCTCGACCTTGGCCACTACGAGCGCTTCGTGGGCACCAACCTGCGTCGTTCCTCCAACGTCACGTCCGGTTCCGTCTACCTGTCGGTGATCAAGAAGGAGCGCCGGGGCGATTACCTCGGCGACACGGTGCAGGTGATCCCTCACATCACCAACGAGATCAAAGCTCGAATCCACAAGGTGGGAGTCGAGAGCGAAGCCGACGTGGTGATCACCGAGGTGGGCGGCACCGTCGGCGACATCGAGAGCCTTCCATTCCTCGAGGCGATCCGTCAGTTCGGCAACGACATAGGACGAAAGAACGTGGTCTACATCCATGTGACCCTCGTGCCGTACATCGCCTCTTCGGAGGAATTGAAGACCAAGCCAACTCAGCACTCGGTTGCGGAGTTGCGCAGCCACGGCATTCATCCCGACGTGATCGTGGTCCGGTCGGATCGTCCCATCGACGATGCCGTGCGCCGCAAGATCAGCCTCTTCTGCGACGTGTCGCCCGAGGCCGTGATCGCCGCACCCGACGCCGACGACATCTACGAGGTCCCACTCACGTTGCACGAAGGGGGACTCGACACCGTCATCTGCGAGAGGCTCGGACTGACCACCGGTGTCCCCAACCTCGCGGGGTGGCAGAAGATGGTGGAGCGCTCGCAGAATGCCACCGCCTCGGTGGCGATCGGCATCGTGGGCAAGTACGTGGATCTTCCAGACGCATACCTCTCGGTCGCAGAGGCGCTACGCCACGCAGCGTCGGCCCAGGGCCTGAAGCTCGATCTGCGCTGGGTTCCCAGTGATGAGTTGACCGGCATGCTGGCCTCCAGCTATCTCGAGGATCTCGCCGGCATCGTCGTTCCGGGCGGGTTCGGTCCACGGGGCGTGGAGGGGAAGATCGCCGCGGTTCGCCACGCCCGTGAGAAGGGGATCCCCTTCCTGGGCCTCTGTTTGGGGCTGCAGTGCGCCGTGATCGAATTCGCACGCAACGTTCTGCACCTGGCCGAGGCCAACAGCACCGAGTTCGATCCGACGACCCCTCATCCCGTCATCGACCTGATGCTCAGTCAGGCCGACGTGGAGGACAAGGGAGGAACCATGCGCCTTGGCCTATACCCGGCGTCCCTGGACGAGGGATCCATCGTGAGGCGCCTCTACGCCAAGGAGTTGGTGTACGAACGGCACCGTCATCGTTGGGAAGTCAACAACCGCTACCGCAAGGACCTGGAGAGCGCGGGAATGCGTCTCTCCGGCCTGGCCCCGGATGGCTCCCTGGTGGAGTACATCGAGTTGACCGATCACCCGTATTTCGTCGGAACACAGGCCCATCCGGAGTTCAAGTCGCGGCCCGACGACGCACATCCGCTCTTCGTGGGACTGGTTGCCGCCGCCGCTCAGGTGAAGACCTCCTCACTCACGACGAAACAGGACGAGACCGTCGCCAGGTGAGCTTCCCGGTTCTCGGCGTGCGGCGGCTGGGAACGGGGGTGATCGTTGCCCTCGAGCAGGTCCACCTGATGGTTCCTGGCGGCAAGCCCACTCGACGCGATGTCCTCCGCCATCCGGGCGGGGTCGGCGTGCTCCCCATCGATGGCGAGGACGTCTTGTTGGTGTCGCAGTACCGCGTCGCGCTCGACTCGCGAGTACTCGAGATTCCTGCAGGCAAGCTGGACGTGAAGGGCGAGTCGCCGGCTTCGGCGGCCGCCCGTGAACTCGAAGAGGAGACCGGCTGGTCGGCTCCGACCCTGGTGCCGCTCGGATCCTTGGCTCCGTCGCCCGGGTACACCGATGAGGTGATTCACCTCTTCGCGGCGCCGGGTATCGTGCCCGGCAAGCGAAGTCCACAGGGTGCAGAGGAGCATGACGCATCGATCGTGCGGATGCCCCTGGCCGATGCTTACGGCCTGCTGGATGCGGGAGAGTTGGTGGACTCGAAGACGCAGATCGCCTTGATGGCCTGGGCTAGGAGGATCGAGTGATAGTCGGTGTTCCCAAAGAGGTTAAGACCGCAGAGTTCCGGGTCGCACTGACCCCCGTCGGTGTGCGTGAGCTCGTCGCTCATGGGCACACGGTTCTCATCGAGTCCGAAGCGGGTGAAGGGTCCACGATCCACGACGAGGAGTTCGAGGCGCAGGGAGCCACCATCGTCTCGGACGCCCGTGAGGTCTTCGCCGCCTCCGACCTGATCCTCAAGGTCAAGGAGCCACAACTGTTCGAGGTCGAGCAACTCAGGTCCGGCCAGGTGCTGTTCACCTACCTGCATCTCGCCGCCTACCCGCGGGTGGCCGAGGCGTTGCTCACCAGGGGCGTCACCGCAATCGCCTACGAGACCGTGCAACTCCCCGACGGTTCGCTCCCACTGCTCGCCCCCATGTCGGAGGTCGCCGGCCGGATGGGAGTCCAGGCAGGAGCCTATTTCCTGGAGAAGGCGCACGGAGGTAGGGGAGTTCTGCTGGGTGGTGTGCCGGGGGTTCGGCCCGGGAAGGTCGTGATCATCGGCGCCGGTGTGTCGGGATCCAACGCG
>JBFGRR010000095.1:0-6747 GCA_041567215.1 Acidimicrobiia bacterium
CATGCCCAAAGCATGAAGAACGCCACCGCCAGTGTCACCAGCACCGCAGCAGCCACCACCGCCCCATGCGTGTCCCAGGAGGTCCGCCGCGACCCGTTCTCCTTCCACGCCGCCGCGATGGGACCGACGAGTATCGAGACACCTCCCGCCAGCATCAACAGGTGGGTAGGAGACACCAGAGCGTCGAGTTGTGCTTCGATGCCGAAGATGGTGTGCCAGATCCCATCGCCGGCGAATCCTGCCGCAAACAGGATGGTTCCGACGGCGGGCGCCTCCCATCCAGACGGGACCGACGCACGGATCGTGCCCATCCCGGGGAGACGGAGACGGATTGCCCGGAACACCGTGCCGAGAGTGATGAGATACCCGACGAAGATGATGGTGTGCCAGGGGGTGATGAAGCTCTCGAGTTCGTCGAGGGCATGGGTGTGAGCCCAGCCGTCGGCGAACACGCCTGCGATCAGGACGGCGCCGCCTGCAACCAGCCAGCGTGTCTCGCCTCGGCCCGGCCCGGTCATAGCCGCTCCCAGAGCCTCCGCTCCGCCACGTCGATCACGGTCCAGGCCATGCCCAGAGCACCATCCCTGATGGCCTCGTCGCCGAACTCCGTGATGGTGTGGGCGGCGAACTCGGGCTGGTGGTTCACGTGCGGGAGGGAGGAGATGCCCAGCATCGGGTGGATGGTCGGCACGATCCGGGAGACGTTGCCCATGTCGGTCGACCCCGTCTGACTGGGAGGCAGGTCGGCCCCTCGGGCCATGGGGCGTCCCAGCGACCGGGAGTTCTCGGCATACAACTCGACCAGGGTCGGGTTGCTTTCGAGCTCGTCGTAGGTGTGACCGATGTGTTCCATCTCGAAGGTGCATCCGCTCGCCTGTGCTCCCGCCTCGAAACAAGCCAGCACCCTCGGCAGCAGTTCGTCGAGCCTGGCGCGGTTCTGGGCTCTCACGTACCACGAGGATCTGGTGTAGGCCGGGATGATGTTGGGAGCCTCCCCTCCGTGGGTGATGATCCCGTGGATCTTGTCGGTGGGAAGCAGGTGCTGGCGGAGGGTGGACACGTTCACGTAGGACTGGACGAAGGCGTCGAGGGCATTGAGGCCGAGGTGCGGATAGGCCGAGGCGTGCGCCTCCTTGCCCCGGAAGTGAACGTCGATGTGGGCGACCGCGATCACGTTTGGATCGACGCAGTCGGTAGGGGAGGGGTGGATCATCATCGCAGCCGAGGCGTCCTTGAAGGCACCGGCATTGATCAGGTCCACCTTGCCGCCGTACTTCTCCTCTGCGGGTGTGCCGAGCACGGTGAGCCGAAACCCGAGCTCGTCGACCATCGGCGCCAGCGCGTAGGCGGCGCCGAGGGCGGCGGCGGCGATGATGTTGTGGCCGCAGGCGTGCCCCACACCGGGGAGGGCGTCGTACTCGGCACAGATCACCACCTCGGGTCCCGAGGATCCGGTGCGTGCAGTGAAGGCGGTCTCAAGCCCATAGGCCGGGTGCTCGACCGCAAAGCCGCGGTCCGACAGAAAACCGGCGATCCGGGCCGACGATTCCCGCTCCTCGAAGGCGATCTCCGGGTGGTTGTACATCCACCGGCTCAACTCGATGAGGGTCGGCTCGATCTCCGTGAACCTGTCCCTTGCCAGTTCCTTGTAGCTCAATCGACGTCCTTCCCGACCGGTCTGGCGATCCTACGGTGCCGCTGCCGACTCCGCTCCGCCGACCCGGGGGTACTCTGCGGCGGATGAGGTCCCGCCTGCCCGCCGCGATCGCATTCGTCGCCCTGATGGCAGCGTGCGCCGTACCGGCAGCGGAGACCACCACCCTCCCCGAGGCGACCACGACGACCACGGCTGTGCCGTCGACGACAACGGCGACCACGGCTCCGACGACGACCACGACGCTCCTCCGCGAGTGCCCGAGGGCGCCATACCTGGTACCGGAGCTTCCGGTGCGCGCCTCCGGCCCGCAGGTGCCGGCCGAGAACATCGCCTTCGACATGTTCACCTCCGTGGCGGGCACCCACTCGACGATCTGGCTGGATCGAGATGGCGGCTTGGTGGTTGCGCTCATCCGGGGAACGCTGCCTCCCGAAGACTGGCCCGGACCCAAGGGCGAGGTGCTCATCGACGGAGCGAGGGCGGTGGCGGGCCAGTTCGCCGACGGCTCGTGGGTGGTCGGCTGGTTCGAGCAGCCCGGTCAGCGCTGTGATCTCTACACGATGGTCTTCTACCCCCCGGTCACCCCTGCCGAGGTGGAGGCCACCCTGGCCGCCATGGATCGAACCGCCGGCTAGGCGCGCAAGGGCCCCGGCCTCTCGACCGGGGCCCTCCACATCTCCGCTCAGGTCGTCGACTGCTCTTTGAGGATCTCGCCGATGGCGGCAACACTGCCCAACAAGCCGCTGGTGTCGAGCGGCAGGAACACCTTGGTTGCCTGTCCGTCGGCGATGCCCTGGAGGGCTTCCAGATACTTGATGGCAATGAGGTCGGGGGTGGGATCACCCAGGTGGATCGCCCCGAACACCCGCTCGATTGCCTGCGCCTCACCTTCGGCGACGGTGAGCTTCTGGTACTTGTCGGCGTCGGCAACCCGCTTGATCGCTTCGGCCTGGCCCTCGGCCTCGAGGACCTGGGACTCCTTGAGACCTTCGGCCTTGAGAATCCTCGCCCTCTTGTCTCCTTCGGCCTCGGTGACGACCGCACGCCGGTCACGCTCCGCCTTCATCTGCCGGTGCATCGCCTCGGTCACGTCGGCCGGCGGCTCGATGCGCTGGATCTCGACGCGCACGACCCTCGTACCCCACTTGTCGGTGGCGTCGTCGAGGATCTGGCGGAGTCGGGCGTTGATCGTCTCTCGGGACGTCAGCGCCGCATCCAGGTCCAGGTCACCGACGATGTTACGAAGGTTGGTCTGCGCCAGTTTCGTGACGGCGAGGATGAAGTTCCCGACGTTGTACTTCAGCTTCACGGGATCCGTGGCCTCGTGATAGATGACCGCATCGACGGTCACCACCACGTTGTCCTTGGTGATCACTTCCTGGGGAGGAACGTCCACGACCTGCTCGCGCATGTCGACTTTGATCAGGCGCTTCACGAAGGGCATGACCCAGCGAAGGCCGGAATCCACCGTCTTCTCGTATCGCCCGAGGAACTCCACGAGTCCCTTCTCGAACGGTCTGACCACCCTGAACCCGGCGGCCGCGATCACCAACAAGGCGACCGTCAGCACTATGAAAAGGAATACAAGTCCTTCCATATCTCTTCATCTCCTCTTTCTCAAGACTCGCGAATCTCTTCGACGACGACTCTGGCGCCGCGAACGTCGACGACCTCGACCTTGGCCCCGACGGCGAGGATCTCGCCATCCGTCATGGCACGCCATTCCTCGCTCTCGATCCTCACCATGCCGGATGAGGTCGACGGATCGATCTCTTCGAGCACGACACCGCGTGCGCCTACCCAGCGGTTGGCGCCAACTCGCGGCATGTCTGCGTCATCCTGATGCTGGATGAATCGACGCAGATAGGCGAGCGAGATGAGCGACACCCCGAAGAAGACCAGCCATTGGACCAGGAGGTTGACTCCCAGCCAGGCGAGGATCGCCGCGGCCGTGGCCCCGAGGGCGAACGGCAGCAGGAAGAACCCCGCCGTGAAGATCTCGCCGATGGCCATCACCACGGCGAAGATGGTCCACAGCCATCTCCAGATCTCTACATCCACAGAATCACCTCCACCTGATAGAAGACTTCCAGCTACGACTCCGGCGACCAGCGAGGCACCGCCGGCCACGTAGGACACCAGTTCCCGCCGGTATCGCCGCTTGCGTGCGAGTGATCCGTCGGCGACTTCGTTCCACGAGACTCCCGCGCTCCGGTATTCGGATGCCCACGCCTCTGCAAATCCGGCGAGGTCGGGGCCGACGACCGCGGTGGGTGGGCGCCCGGCGGCGCTCGCCTCGTTGAGATGCTGCTCCAGCTCGAGGCGCATCTCGGCGGCAGCCCGGCGGGGAACCCGTGCCTCATGCCAGTAGCGCTCGCAATCGGCGACGATGCGGGCGATCTCGGCCAGTTCACTCACGGATCGCTCCTTCCAAAACGCCTTCGACGGCAACGGCGAGCTTCTTCCAGTCGCCCGACCAGTCGTCGAGGGCTCGGCGGCCCTTTCCTGTGATGCGGTAGTACTTGCGGGCAGGTCCGGAAGGGGATTCGACGAGGTATCCCTCGACCAGGCCGCTCTTCTGGAGTCTGCTGAGGACCGGATAGATGGTGCCTTCGCTGACCAGTTCCAATCCACGGTCGCTGAGTTTTCTCACCATCTCATATCCGTAACTCGGCTGCTCACCGATGACGGCAAGCAGGCACATGTCGAGGACTCCTTTGAGGAGCTGTGCTCCACGATCGGGGCCCTTGGCTACCATGCATCACACACTAGTAGCCAAGGGCCGGTAGTCAAGCTCAGGTGTTAGTAGATCAGCGGCTCAACGAGTCGCGAATCTGCCGGAGCAGCACGGTGTCTTCCGATGGCTCTGCGGGAGCAGCTTCTTCTGGCGGCTGCATCCTGTTGTAAGCCCTCACCACCATGAAGATCACGAACGCGATCACCAGGAAGTTGATGATGGCCCCGATGAAGGCGCCAACGCTTCCGGCCCCACCGGCAAAGGTCAGCCAGTTCTCGAGACCGTCGACGCTGAAGATCATTCCAATCAGTGGATTGATGATCCGATCGACGAATGCGCCGACCACCGCTGCAAAGGCAACGCCCATGACAAAGCCGACGGCGATGTCGAGGAAGTTCCCCTTGTTGACGAAATCCTTGAATTCCTGAAGCACGGTCCTCCTTGTCTGTGCTTGTTACGAACCTAGCCTCTCGAATCCCCGCCGGTGGGCCTACGCTCCGGGCGATGCGGATCGGACTCCTCGTTTGTGACCACGTTCTCGACCACCTGCTCCCCATCGAGGGCGACTACCCGGACATGTTCCGGGATCTCGTCGGCCGCGAAGGCGTGGAAGTGGAGACGTTCGACGTCGTGGGTGGCGAGATGCCAGAGGATCTGGACTCGATGGATGGTTGGATCATCACCGGGTCGCGCTGGTCGGTGTTCGACGACGAGCCTTGGATCCACGATCTCGCTCACCTGACCCGCCGTCTGGTCGAGGAGCATCACAAGGTGGTCGGTGTTTGCTTCGGTCATCAGATGCTGGCTCACGCGCTCGGAGGTGAGGTCCGCCGCTCCGAGCGAGGCTGGGGTGTGGGGCTCAGGGAGGTACAGGTCGAGGAGGCGCCCGACTGGATGGGCGAAACGGCGGGTTCCTACAAAGTGCTCCACAGCCATCGGGACCAGATCGAGGCGCTCCCACCCGGCGGCCGGATCCTCGCCGCCACCGAGCACTGCCCGATCTCGATGATGGCCATCGGCGACAACGCCTGGGGCCTACAGGGCCACCCCGAGTACTCGCGTGACTACTCGCGTGCTGCGCTGGAACTGCGCCGGGACCGGGTCATCGCCGGATCCCTCGTCGACGAGGCGCTGGCGACCATGGAGGAGGCACCTGACCGTCGGTTGGTGGCCGATTGGATCCTCCGCTTCTTCGAGTGATCCTCGGCGATCGGGTTCTCAATCCGGCGTGACGTAGGCGGCGGTGATCCCTCCATCGACCACGAAGTCGGTGCCGGTCACGTACGACGACTCGTCGGAGGCCAGCCACAGCGCGGCACGGGCCATCTCGGACGCTTCGCCGAAGCGGCCCATCGGTATGTGAACCAGGCGCCGCTGTTTCTTCTCGTCCGTGTCGAGGAACTTCATCAACAGCTCCGTGTGGAGTGGCCCCGGGCAGAGGGCGTTGACACGGATGTTCTCCCTGGCGTGGACGACCGCCAGTTCCCTGGTCAGCGCCAAAACCGCACCCTTGGAGGCGGTATAGGCGATCTGGGGCGTCGCGGCACCCAGCAGCGCGACGAAGGAGGCGGTGTTTATCACCGAACCCCCGCCCGCTCGCCGCAGCGCGGGGATCCCGTATTTGCAGCCGAGGAACACACCCTTCGCGTTGATGGCCATCGTCAGATCCCAAACGGCCTCGTCGGTAGCGACGGCGTCGTCGTCGGCCGGGTGCATGACACCTGCGTTGTTGAAGAGCACGTCAAGGCGGCCGAAGGTCGACTCGGCGACCTCCACCATGTGCCGGCAGTCGGCATCGGCGCTCACGTCCGCCGTGATGGCCACGACCTGGGCACCTCGGGTTGTGACGGCCGACACGGTCTCGCTCAAGCTGGCCTCGTTCACATCCACCGCGGCCACATGGGCACCTTCGGCTGCGAAAAGCAGTGCGGACTCCCGTCCGATGCCCGATCCGGCTCCGGTGATGAGGGCCACTTTTCCTTTGAGTCGCATCTCGGTCAGATCCTCTCGAAGTAGCGCCAGCGTTCCCAGTCGGTGACCGAGTTGTCGAAGGCGCGCTGTTCGGTCCTGAAGAAGTGGGAGTAGTGGGCCCGGACCTCCTCTCCAAAGGCCTCCCGAACGAATTCGCTGGACTCGAACGAGTCGGTCGCATCCCTGAGAGTGCGGGGCACCCTGGGCAGGTCCTCGGCCTGGTAGACGTCGCCTGTGAAGACCGGGGGTGGTTCCGTCTCGTGTTCGATGCCGTGTAGCCCGGACGCGAGCACCGCTGCGTACGCGAGGTATGGGTTGACGTCGGCGCCGGGGATGCGCGACTCGATTCTCAGCGAGTTGCCGCTCCCGACGATCCGGTACC
>JBFGRR010000096.1:0-6677 GCA_041567215.1 Acidimicrobiia bacterium
GGCATCGACTCGAAGGCGATCGAGGCCGCCTACTGCGGCCACGTGTTCCAGGGCATGGTGACCGGCCAGCGAATCCTCGCCCAGACCGGCCTGGCCGGGATCCCGCTCGCCAACGTCGAAAACGCATGCAGCAGTGGCTCGACCGCCATCCGCGAGGGGTACCTGGCCATCCGGGCCGAGGAGCACGACGTGGTGCTGGCGATCGGCACCGAGCATCTGACCAGCCGGTTCTCGGGTGCGCTCACTCCCGACCCTTCGGACCCCGAGGCCGCGGTCGGGGCGACCATGCCCAGCGTCTACGCGATGCGGGCCCGCCGCTACATGGCCGAATACGGGCTCACCCCCGAAAAGCTGGCGCTTATCGCCGTCAAGAACAAGCGGAACGCCTCGATGAACCCGCTCGCCCAGTTTCGCAAGGAGATCACGCTCGAGGACGTGATGGAGTCCCGTCCGATCGCGGACCCGCTCAAGTTGTTCGAGTGCTCTCCGGTGACAGACGGGGCGGCCGCGGTGGTGATGGTCAGCGACCGCTACCTCGCGAAGGCGCCCGCCGCTCGTCCGATCAGGCTCGCCGCCTCGGCCCTTCGCACGGGAGAGGTGGAGGTGGGCCCGTCCGACATGACCTTCGAGGTGCTCACCAACAAGACTGCACTCGCCGCCTACGAGCGGGCGGGAATCGGGCCCGATGAGGTCGGGTTCGCCGAAGTCCACGACTGTTTCAGCATCGCCGAGGTGCTCAGGGTCGAGGGCCTCGGTCTGTTCGAGCGTGGGACCTATCCCGACGCGGTTGCCCGGGGAGAAGCCGATCTGGGGGGTCGTCTGCCGGTCAATCCGAGCGGCGGGCTGCTCGGCAAGGGTCACCCGCTGGGCGCCACGGGTGTCGCCCAGGTGGTGGAACTGGTCCGGCAACTGAGGGGCGAAGCCGGGGATCGCCAGATCGAGGGCGCCCGGGTCGGCCTTGCCCACTGCCGGGGTGGCAAGGCCTCCGGCGTCGAAGGGGCGGCATGCACGGTGCAGATACTGGTCAAGTAGCAGGGGAGCAGATCCGGATCCCCTTCGTGCTGATGCGGGGAGGGACCAGCAAGGCCGTCTTCCTGCGCGGCGCCGACCTGCCGCCCCCGGGTCCGGAGCGCGATGCCGAGATACTCGCACTGTTCGGGAGTCCCGACCCGCGCCAGATCGACGGCCTCGGCGGCGCCGACCTGCTGACCAGCAAGCTGGCGATCATCGACCAGCCGAGCCGGCCCGATGCCGACCTCGACTACACCTTCGGACAGGTGAGCATCACCGACCCCGTCGTCGACTACGACATCAACTGCGGGAACATCTCGGCGGCGGTGGGCGCCTACGGGGTGGATGAAGGGTTCGTGGATGGGGGAGCGCCGTCAGCACGGGTGCGGATCCACAACACCAACACCGGCAAGATCCTCGTTGCCGAGGTCCCCACAGTTGGAGGCCGGGCAGCCATCGCCGGGGACGTTGCCATCGACGGAGTCCCGGGAACCGGGGCGGGTATCGCGTTGGACTACAGCGCCACGGCGGGCGGAAGCACCGGCTCGCTCCTGCCCACCGGTCGCACCATCGATCAGCTGCAAGTCGATGGTCGTGAGGTGTCCGTGACGATCCTCGACATAGCCAATCTGTGCGTGTTCTTCGCGGCGGCGGCCGTCGGGCTCACCGGGACCGAGGGACCCGACGAGTTCACCGACGCCCATCTCGACGCAGTCGCCCGGATCAAGGCGGCTGCAGCGTCTTTGCTGGGGATGAGCGACGATGGGCTGACCCCGATCCCCGTCGCGGTTTCACCCCCCGCACCCTTCGTCAGCTTTTCCAGCGGGGAGAAGGTCGGTGAGGACGAGATCGACCTCCTCGCCCGGGTGGTCGGTGGGCGGCCACCCGTGCTGCACAAGGCATACCCCGGCACGGTGGGCGCCACCACGGCTGTGGCCGCGGCCATCCCCGGGACGGTCGTGAACGCCGTCGCTCGAGGTGGCGGTGACGGCAAGCTGACCATCGGTCATCCGAGCGGAACGATGCCGGTGATCGGACGTGTGCGCTCCACGCAGACGGGTGTGGAAGTCGATCAGGCTGCCTACGTTCGCACCGCCAGACGCCTGGCAGAGGGCTCGGCCTTCGTGATGCGGGCGATCGGTTGAACCCGGCACTCCTGACACTGCGCGTCAACGGGGAAGAACACAGCGTTGCGGCCGGTGATTCGGCCACGCTCCTCGAAGTGCTCAGGGAGAACCTGCACCTGACCGGTACGAAGCACGGCTGTGAGCTGGGGGAGTGCGGCGCTTGCACCGTGCTGGTCGACGGGGTGCCGGTGCTCTCATGCCTCACGCTGGCTCGTCGCGTCGAAGGATCCGACGTCCTGACCGTGGAGGGACTCGCCCGCAATGGACGCCCCCACCCACTCCAAGAGGCCTTCGTCGCCAAGGGAGCGGCCCAGTGCGGCTACTGCACCCCGGGGATGCTCATGACCGCTGCAGCCCTGTTGGACCGCCACCGGCATCCGAGCATCGACGAAGTCAAAGAGGCGCTGGCAGGCAACCTCTGCCGGTGCACCGGCTACATCAAGATCCTCGAAGCGGTGGTTGCCGCCGGCGTGGCGATGGAGCGCCCGTGAAGGTCGTCGGATCCTCCTTCCCGAAGGTCGATGCGATGAGCCATGCCACCGGGAAGACCCGCTACGCCGACGACGTCTTTCTGCCCGGCATGCTGATCGGGAAGCTGCTGCGCAGCCCCCATCCCCACGCCCGCATCTCGAATATCGACACGACTGCCGCAGAGCGACTGGAGGGTGTGCTGGCCGTGGCGACCGGGCGCGACCTCCCGATCACCTACGGAATCCTCCCCGTCAGCCAGGACGAGCACGTCCTTGCCGGCGACGTCGTCCGCTACATCGGGGAGCCCGTGGCTGCCGTCGCCGCCGTCGATGAGGCAACCGCCGTCGAGGCGCTTCGCCTGATCGAGGTGGACTACCAGGTCATGGCGGCCGCCACCACGATCGAGGAGGCACTCGATGCGGCGACGCCCCGGCTGCATGGTGGAGATCCAGGTCCGGACGTCCACCGGGCGGCGGGTTTCGAGTTCGGCGACGTGGACGCCGGGTTCGAGGCGGCGGATCTCCTTCGTGAAGACCTCTTCTACTTCTCGGGCAACACCCACGCACCTATCGAACAACACTGTGCGGTGGCCGACCAGGGAGCCGATGGGCGTCTGACCGTCTGGTCGTCCACACAGGTGCCTCATTACCTGCACAGAGCCATGGCGCAGGTGCTCGACATGTCCCCGTCGCGGATCCGGATAATCGCAACACCGGTCGGGGGCGGGTTCGGAGGCAAGACCGACCTCTTCGGCCACGAGTTCGCGGCCGGGCATCTGGCCAGGGTCACGGGCCGGCCCGTGAAGATCACTCTCACCCGGGAGGAGGTCTTCTACGCACATCGGGGTCGCCACCCGGCGCTGATGTGGGTCAAGACCGGGTTCCGCAAAGACGGATCGATCACCGCGATGGCCTTCCGCACCTACCTGGACGGCGGGGCCTACGGAAGCTACGGAGCCGCGTCTCTGCTCTACACGGGGGCGTTGCAGACGGCGACCTACCGGATTCCCGCCTACCGCTTCGAGGGTCTGCGCGCCTACACCGCCAAGCCGCCCTGCGGCCCCAAGCGCGGCCATGGAACGCCCCAGCCCCGTTTTGCGCTCGAGTGCCATCTCGACAAGGCGGCCGAGGATCTGGGACTGGATCCCGAGTCGATCAGGATCGTGAACCTCGTGGAGCCGTTCTCGCGCACCGTCAATCACCTGCGCATCACCAGCTGCGGGCTGCGCGAGTGCATGGAGAAAGTGATCGAGGCATCGGAGTTCCACCGCAAGCGGGCGACCCTGCCGCCGGGCAGGGGAATCGGGCTCGCCGTGGGCTCGTACCTCTCCGGGGCGGGCCTGCCCATCTACTGGAACGAACTGCCCCAATCGGAGGTCCATCTGAAGGTGGATCGCGGGGGAGGTGTCACCGTCTCCTCGATGGCCGCCGAAGTGGGCCAGGGATCGAACACCGTCCTCGTGGCAGTCGTGGCCGAGGTCCTGGGTCTCATGCCCGACGAAGTGGCTTACGTCGTGGCGGACACCGACCTCACACCCGTCGACCTGGGCTCGTACTCGAGCAGGGTCACCTTCATGGCCGGCAACGCAGCCCTCCAGGCCGCCGAACGGCTGCGAGAGCTGGTGGCAGCGGCGGTGGCGCCCGAACTCGGAGGCGATCCCGGGGATCTCCTCTGCACCGGTGGAAGGGTCGAGACGCTGGCCGGCCGGTCGCTCTCGTGGGTCGAGGCGGTGGAGCTCGCAACGAAGATGCACGGGCCTCTGACCTCGGCCGGCTCATACCGGCCACCCGACGTGGCCGGCCCGTACAAGGGATCCGGCGTTGGGCCGTCACCCGCCTACAGCTTCACGGCGGCGGTGGCGGAGGTCGATTGTGATCCGGAGACGGGGTCGATCGCCGTCGAGAAGGTCTGGATCGCTCACGACATCGGCCGCCCCATCAACCGTCTGATGGTCGAAGGCCAGATCGAGGGAAGTGTGCACATGGCTCTCGGCGAGGCTCTCACGGAGGAGCAGGACTATCGGGGAGCCCTGGTGCGCAGCCCCACGATGCTCGACTACAAGATGCCTTCCATACTGGAGATGCCGGAGGTGGTGACCTTCCTCGTCGAGACTCACGATCCGGAAGGCCCGTTCGGCGCCAAGGAGGTCGGTCAAGGCCCTCTGCTTCCAGTGATACCTGCGATCGCCAACGCCGTCTACGCCGCCATCGGGATCCGCTTCGACGAGATCCCGATCACCCCGGCTCGCGTGCTCGAAGCCGTCTCAGACCGGCGACGATCGGGAACGACGCGCAAGGGGCCCGACTCGCTGCCCGATTTCGAGTTCCGGCCCCCTCTTCGGGTGGACCCGCCCCCGGAGTTCCGATGATCCGACTGCCCGAGTTCCGCCTGGTGGAGCCTGCCAGCCTCGAAGAGGCGTTGGGGGTTCTCGCCGACGCCGGCCCACGGGCCGCGGTGGTGGCCGGTGGCACCGGTCTGTTCCCGAACATGAAGAGAAGGACGACTGCACCCGAACTGATCGTGTCGCTAGGTCGGATCCCAGGTCTCGCCACGCTCGAGCGGCGGCCGGATGGCTCGGCCTGGATCGGCTCATCGGTCACCCTCGAGCGCCTCGCCAGGGATCGGAGCTGGGTTCCCGGCCAGGCGGCTGCAGAGGTGGGATCCCCGCAGATACGGGCCATGGCGACACTGGGCGGCAACCTGTGTGTGGAAACCCGCTGCAACTTCTACGACATGACCGAGGAGTGGCGCGAGGCGGTCGGGTGGTGTCTGAAAGCCGGTGGCGACACGTGCCAGGTCGCCCCCAAAGGGGACAAGTGCTGGGCGGTGGTGTCTTCGGATCTCGCGCCGGTGATGGTCGCCCTCGAAGCGGTGTTCCATGTGGCCGCGCCGGCGGGCACCCGTGAAGTCGCCGCCGGAGACTTCTATGCAGACGACGGCCTTCGACACATCACTCTTCAGTCCGGTGAGATCCTGATTGGAGTGGAGATCCCTCCAGTGGACAGGGCCGGGTACCGCAAGGTGAGGAGGCGTGGGGCGATCGACTTTCCGATCCTGGGGGTGGCTGCGGCTCTGCACGGCACCGCTCCGGTCGCCCGGGCCCGCATCGTCCTCGGGGCGGTGTCGCCTCGACCCATGCGGGCCCTCGCAGCCGAGCAAGCGCTGGAGGGCCGGGAACTCACCCCGGAGGCGATCACCGAGGCGGGGGAGTTGACGGCCAAGATCGCCCGACCCCTCGACAACACCGACCTGACTCCTCGATACCGGCGCCGGATGGTGGCGGTTACCACCTCCCGCCTCCTCGCCGACCTGGCTGACGCGAACGCTTCATGAGGATGACGCGTTGGGCGGATTGAAGCCCGGGCGCTTCTCAGTCACGATTGACTGACCGGTCGGTCAATCAGGAGGAAGACGGCTGTGGCGGACGAAGAACTCGTCGACATCTTCGAAGAGTGCCGGGCGCTGGCCGAGGATCACGACTTCCCGGCGGCGCGGCGCTGGCTGGAGGAGAACCCCGGCGGCAAGGTCATCGGGCACTTCCAGGTCTACTTTCCCGAGGAGATAATCCACGCCGCCGGCGCTCTGCCCATCAAGGTGTCCGGTGGGTCGAGCGGTCTGCAGATCCGTTCGGCCGACGCCAGGATCGCCGCCTTCGTCTGCTCGATCCTTCGTAGCTCGCTGGAGATGAAGATGGCCGGCCACCTCGACTTCCTCTCGATGTTCGTTACCCACCCGATATGCGACGCGGCCCGCCATTGCGGAGGGGTCTGGGCCCGGAACTTCGACGACATCAGTTCCCAGATCCTCTACTACCCGCACAACCCGACATCCGCCTACGCCCTCCAGTACCTGACCGACGAATACCGGCGCATGGTCTCCGCCGTCGAGGAGATCACCGGAACGAAGGTCACCGACGAGGCGCTTGCGGCCTCGATCGAGGTCTTCAACGAGAACCGCCGCTTGTTGCGGGATCTCTACCGCATCAAGCGGGAGACGCCCTGGCTGGTGACGACGGTCGAGGCGTACAGCTTGACCCGCGCCGCCGGGTTGATGCCCCGGGAAGATCAC
>JBFGRR010000097.1:0-6661 GCA_041567215.1 Acidimicrobiia bacterium
CGAACTGGAAGTCCGGGAAGGACTCCTGGACATCCTCCCCGAGGGCTACGGTTTCCTGCGCTGCACCGGCTATCTCCCGGGGGACCGGGACGTCTATGTGTCGGCCGGCCAGGTGCGCAAGTTCAGTCTCCGCAAGGGAGACCTGGTGACCGGTCCGATCAGGCCGCCTCGTTCCCAGGAGAAGTTCCCTGCCATCGTCCGCATCGAGTCCGTCAACGGGATGACCAGCGACGAGGCTCGGGACCGGCCGAAGTTCGAGGCATTGACGCCGCTCTTCCCCGATGAGCGACTGAAGCTCGAGGTGGAGGGCCAGGCCGATGGTGTTCTCACCCGGATCGTGGACCTGATCGCTCCCATCGGCAAGGGCCAGCGCGGTCTGATCGTGTCGCCGCCCAAGGCGGGCAAGACCACGGTCCTGAAAGAGATCGCCCACGCCATCACCACCAACAACCCCGAGTGTTATCTGATGGTGGTGCTGGTGGACGAGCGACCCGAAGAGGTCACCGACATGCAGCGTTCGGTGAAGGGCGAGGTCATCTATTCGACCTTCGACCGGCCCGCGGAAGAGCACACACAGGTCTCCGAGCTCGCCCTCGAGCGCGCCAAGCGTCTCGTGGAGATGGGCATCGACGTCGTGATACTCCTCGACTCGATCACCCGTCTCGCCCGCGCCCACAACCTGGCGACCCCGGCCTCCGGCCGGATTCTCTCCGGTGGTGTCGACTCCCAGGCCCTCTATCCGCCCAAACGGTTCTTCGGTGCGGCCAGGAACATCGAGGAGGGCGGAAGCCTGACGATCCTCGGCACGGCCCTCGTGGAGACGGGATCCAAGATGGACGACGTGATCTTCGAGGAGTTCAAGGGGACCGGGAACATGGAGCTCCACCTCGATCGCAAGCTTGCGAACAAGAGGATCTACCCGGCCATGGACATCGAAGCCTCCGGCACCCGCAAGGAAGAGCTTCTGTTCGACCGTCGCGAACTGACGCAGGTCTGGAAGCTGCGTAGGGTATTGCTCGCTCTCGAGCCGGGTGCGGCCCTGGAGCTGCTCATCGATCGTTTGAAGACCACCCCGTCCAATGGCGAGTTCCTCGCCGAGGTCGCAAAGAGTGGGAACTGAGGAGATATGAAGACCGAGATCCACCCCAAGTACGCCGACACCACGGTCACCTGCTCGTGTGGGAACACCTTTGTGACCCGGTCGACCAAGCCCGGCGAGATGCACCTGGAACTCTGCAACGAGTGCCACCCCTTCTTCACCGGAAAACAGAAGCTGGTGGACTCCGGTGGCCGGGTCGAGCGCTTCCAGAAGCGCTACGGCGGTGCCGCCGTCAAGTCGAAGAAGCGTCAGAAGGCCGAGTCGGAGACGACCGAAGAGGCGCCCGCCGGGTGAGCGAGGAGCGCGAACGCGCCTCCGACAACCCTCACGACCCGTCGAAGACCGTCGGTGGCCAGGCCGTCCTCGAGGGTGTGATGATGCGTGCACCGACCGCTTGGGCGGTCGCGGTCCGCAAGCCTGACGGCCAGATCGAGGCCATTCGCCACGACCTCCCCAGGCTGTCCACGCGTTCGCGTGGCGCCCGCATCCCGTTCATCCGCGGCGTTCTCGTCCTCGGCGAGTCTCTCACGCTCGGATTCCGGGCCCTGTCCTGGTCGGCGCAAAAGGCCGTGGGAGAGGACGAGGAGCCGATCACCAAGCGTCAGGTCGCCGGGTCGATGATCGTGGCCATGGTCCTGTTCAGTGCCATATTCATCGTCGCACCCGCCGCGCTCGCCCGTTTCCTCTCCGGGGAGTCGACGATTCTCTTCAACGTCGTCGAGGCGATCATCCGGCTAGCCCTGTTCGTCGGGTATCTCTGGGCTATCGGGAGGGCCGAGGACATCCGGCGAGTCGTCCGGTATCACGGTGCCGAGCACATGTCGATCCACGCCTACGAGGCGGGCGAACCGCTGTCGGTCGAGTCCGTGTCCCGCTATCGCCCCGAACATCCCCGCTGTGGCACATCCTTCTTGTTGATCGTGGTCCTTCTATCTGTGGTCTTCTTCACGATGTTCGGCAGGCCCGACTGGCCGCTTCTGGTCGCCAGCAGGGTGCTGGGCATTCCGGTGATCGCGGGGATCAGCTACGAGCTCCTGCGCTGGTCGGGCACCCGCTCGGGCGTTCGCTTCGCGGCAGCCGTCGCCGCGCCGGGTCTGTGGCTGCAGCGGCTGACCACCGGTGTCCCGGACGAGGGCATGATCGAGGTCGCCGTGACCAGCCTCCTCTCGGCTCTGCAGGACGAGGAGGTCGCCGAGGTTGCCGGCCGCGGACCGATCCCCGAGGCCGCCGAACTGGCTCGCGCCCGCTGATGAACCCGAACCTCGAATCCCGCCTCGCCGAGGTGGCGGGCGAGTACCGCGAGGTGGAAGCCGAACTGTCCAGCCCCGACCTCGACGCCTCCCGATACGCAGATCTCGGAAAGCGGTTCAGCGACCTGAAAACGGTCGTCGAGCTCCACGCCGCCTGGAAGCAGGCGCACACCGACCGCCTGGAGGCGGAGGAGCTCGCCAAGGCCGATCCCGACCTGGCCGAAGAGCTGCGAGATCTCGCCGAGGAGCAAAGAGTCGAGGAGGACAGGATCGAGGCCCAGATCCTCCGGGCGCTGGTCCCGGCCGACCCCGACGACGACAAAGACGTGATCGTCGAGGTGCGTAGCGCCGCCGGCGGCGACGAGGCCGCCATCTGGGCCGGTGACCTGGTCCGCATGTACGAGCGGTTTGCAGACCGCAACGGGTTCAAGGTCGAGCCGATGGGATCGAACCCTTCACCGGCGGGAGGATTCTCCGAGGTGGTCGTGGCCATCAAGGGCCGCTCCGTGTACTCCAGGATGAAGTACGAGGGTGGAGTCCATCGGGTGCAGAGAGTTCCGAAGACGGAGTCCCAGGGCCGGATACACACCTCCACGGCGACCGTGGTGGTGCTCCCCGAGGCCGAAGCGGTCGATGTGGACATCGACCCCGCGGAGGTGCGGATCGACGTGTTCCGTTCCTCCGGTCCAGGTGGGCAGTCGGTGAACACCACCGACTCCGCGGTGCGGCTCACCCATCTCCCCACCGGTCTGGTCGTGAGCTGCCAGGACGAGAAGAGCCAGCTCCAGAACAAGGAGAAGGCGCTGAGGATCCTGCGGGCGCGACTTCGCCAGATCGAGCAGCAACGGCGGGAGGCGGAACTCTCGGGTACGCGGCGCGCTCAGGCCGGGAGCGGCGACCGCTCCGAGAAGATCCGCACCTACAACTTCAAGGAGAACCGGGTCACCGACCATCGGGTCGGGTTGACCGTCTACCGGCTCGACTCGGTCCTCGATGGCGACATAGAGGAGTTCATCGAGGCGATGAACTCCTTCGAAGCTGCCCGGTCGCTCGAGGGCTGATCAACCCAGGTTGGACACGCCCCGGCGTTCCATGTCCCCCCAATTCGGCGGCTGGTTCGACATGAACAGGGCCCGCACCCTCCATGCCACGGTCTGCTGGCGGAGCCCCAGGTTCTCGAGGAACACCACCCCGAGCAGTCGCAGTGCGTCGAGAGGGCGGGTGAAATAGCCGAAGGACTCGTCCATGAACAGGGCCAGCAGCGAGTTCACGGTCCCGATGAAGAATGCGATGGAGAACATCGCCAATGCCACCATCCAGGACAAGTCACCCCAGATCAGTGCGAGCGGAACGACGATCCATCCGGCGGCCTCGACGATGGGCGCGACGAACTCGAAGAGGAAGTATGCCGGCCATCCCATGGTTCCGAACCGGCCATACCTGGGGTTGAACAGCAAACCCTTGAAGTCTTTCACCACCATGGCCAGACCGCGGTGCCAGCGGATTCTCTGACGTCGGAGGACCTTGCGGGTCGTGGGGACCTCCGTCCAGGCGACGGCGTCCGGTGCGTAGACGATGCGGTAGTCGCGTCCCGCCTCGGCCAGGTGCTTGTGGATGCGCATGGTCAGGTCCATGTCCTCGCCGAGGTGGCCGCCGCGCAGGCCTCCCACCTCGGTCACCACTTCACGGCTGTATAGGCCGAACGCGCCCGACAACAGGACCAGGCCGTTGAGCATCGACCAGCCAGGCCGAGCGGCGATGAACGAGCGCACGTACTCGAGGACCTGCAGTCTCTGGAGTGTTCCCTCGGGGATGCGCGTGTCCACGACATGGCCACGATCCAGGGTGCACCCGTTGATCGGCCGGACGTTGCCTCCCACCGCCACGGTGCGAACACGGTCCTCGACCACGTGGCGCATGGCGCGGAGCACACAGTCGGGGTCCATCACCATGTCGGCGTCGGTGAGCAGCACGTAGGGGTAGCGGGCGACGTTGATTCCGGCATTGAGCGCGTCGGCCTTGCTTCCGCCGTTCTCCTTGTCCACCACGATCACCGGCACCGGTAGCCGGGATCGGTAGATGCCCCGGATCGGACTGGTCTCGATCGCTCTGCGGAACGGGGCGGTCACCTTCCTGAGCCGGAACGCCTCGACCAGCTTTCGAAGGGTGTCGTCGGTGGAACCGTCGTTGACGACCACTATCTCGAGACGCGGATAGCGGAGCATGGTCATCGAGCGCACCGATGCGACGATCCCGGCGGCCTCGTTGAACGCCGGGACGATGATGGAGACCGGCGGAGACAACTCCGATGAGAGCATGTCATCCATTCGGCTGTGCCGGAGCGAGAAGCGGTCTTTGCGCAGGGCCACTATCGAGATGATCCCGACCACCAGCATCTGCACTTCGAAGAGGATGAAGAACGCCAGCGCGAAGTAGGCGATCGTGTCGAGGATCATGAGGCCTGCCGGGACCGACGCGGCGGCTCCCCATCGACGGCTCGGATCAGGCGCTCGTCGGCGTCCGAGCCCTTTCCCTCCTCCATGCGGGCCCGAGCATCTTCGATCTCCCCGGCGAGTCCGAGCTGGAGCAGAGCCGAGTCGCGAGCGTAGGGGTCGGCTCCGCCGACAGCCGAGATGAGAGCATCGCGGCCGCCGGGTATCTCGACCAGGGCTTCTGCAGCGTTCTGGCGGACCCACCAGGAGTCGTCGCGCAGGGCGTTTTCGAGCCGGGGAATCGAGTGGGGGTCAGAGAACGGGCCGAGCGACGCGGCGGCCCGGGCCCTCACCCGCCAGTCCTCATCGGCGAGCGCGGAAATCAACACCGGCACGGCCTCGAGCGTCCCGGACTTGCCGAGGGCGGACACCGCCGCCAGGCGCAGCCCGGGATCGGGGTCGTTGCAGAGACGAACCAGAACGGGGCTCGCCGAGCGGTCCCCGATGGAGCCGATCAGCCGGACGGCAAGCTCGCGGCCTGATGGATCGGTTGTCTGCTCCGCGTAGGCGACCAGTTCATCGGTTGCTGCCGTCCCGTAGGTGACCAGCTGGTCGGCGATCCGGGCCGCATACCAGGTCTCCTCATGGGTGAGCATCTGGACCAGCTTGGGGATCGCCCCCGCACTCCTGAGAGTCGCCAGGCCACGGGCCGCCTGGATACGGATCTCGGGTATCGGATCGTCGAGAGCCTCGATCAGCGCCCACTCTTGACCGTGGTCGGCGAGGTCGGCCAGGTACCCGGCCGCCCTGAGGCGTTTGGAGGCGCGCCAAGACCCCCGGAGGTTGTTGACCAGGATCGTGCGGATGTCGAGGTGGCGCACCAGCTCTTCGAGGTTCTCGCGCTCATCCCCGGCGGCGATCGAGATGTACTCGAGGAGTACGTCCTCGAAGATGGGGTCGCGCGCCCAGCCGACCACCGAGGCTCGCGGGATGATGCCGCGGGCGAGGATCTCCCCGATGGCGCCTGTGTATCGGGCCCGGCGAACACCGGCAGAACGCGTCAGACGCCAATGAGCGACCTTGACGACGAAGAGCGCGAGGGCGACCGTGAGCGAAGCCCCCGCCGTCCAAAAGGCGATGCTGATGATTTCTCCGTCGTGCACTTTCACCTCGGCTGGGCGGTGCTTCCCTTACTGTCGGCATTTCCAGACGGAGATTGAGGTTTCGTCGGTGCTTCCATGGGTCTGATGGTGTCGAGATGATGCGCTACCTGTCCCGCCGGGTGATCGTCGGTCTGGTGTCGCTCGTCGTCTTCACCTTCGTGATGTTCTGGCTGGTGGAGTCGCTGATACCCGGTGACTTCTTCACCCCTTTCAGGCTTGGTATGACTCCGCAGGAGGTGGACGCCCTCCGAGCGTCGTATGGGGTGGATCGACCGCTGCCGGTTCGTTGGTGGCGCTGGCTGATCGGTTTCGCGGGAGGGGGGCTGGGTGTCTCGACGTTCGGTGGCGGCGTTTCGCGTCAGCTCGGCCAGGTCATCGCCCCTACGGTGTTCGTTTTCTTCGTCGGCCTGCTGTTGGCCTATGCCATCGGGCAGTGGCTGGGCCGGGTCACCGGGTGGAGGCGTTCGGCGGTGTCTGATGGGCTGACCTTCGCCGGGATCGGCGTCTCGAGTCTGTTTCCACCCTTCCTCGGGTTCGTCGTGACCACCGTTCTGGCGATACGACTCCGCAGGACCCGCACCGACATCCTCGGGTTGAGCTCGCGCCAGATCTGGGCGGACTTCCCTCTCACGGAGAATCAGGTTCTCGTCCGCATGACGATCGCTGTCGCGGGTGCCGCCCTCCTCGCCGGTTTGCTCGCCTGGACCGTGTGGCGTC
>JBFGRR010000098.1:0-6659 GCA_041567215.1 Acidimicrobiia bacterium
CATGTTCGTCCTCGGGACGTGGGGCAGAAACGGCGAGGAGCTGGGGCACCTGGTGACCGCGGGCCTCACGCCCCTCCAGGCGATCGAGGCGGCAACGGCAAACGGTCCACTCACCGTCGGCCTGCAGGCTCCGGCAAGCGGGCGGCTCGAGCCGGGATGCGTCGCGGACGTGATTTCTGTTGCCGCCAATCCACTGGAGGACATCGGTGTCCTCGCCGACCCGGCCAACATCACCGGGGTGTGGAAAGCGGGCAACCCGGTCAATTGACCTAGGCCGGACCGCAGCTGCTCCCGGTTTCCTCGACACCGAACAACTCGACGGCTGCGGCCGGGTCGGTGATGGCCAGTTGGACCGCTTCCCTGATCTTGGGAATGTCGGGTCTCGTGCCTCCGATCGTCCAGTCGGGTGGCGTGAATCCAACTGCGATCGCGTTCTCCATGTCGACCACCCCGAGCAGCCGTATCAGGTCGGGCAGGGCGTCGAAGGGTATGTCGGTGTCGACGTTCTCCTGGAAGGTGGTCAGGAGCTTGGGCAACCCCCGCAGCAACCCGGCCGGTTCGAGCTGGTCGGCCATGGCAGCGACCAGACAGCGCTGGCGGGCCATTCGGCTGTAGTCGCTGCTGTAGCGGCGAGTCCGCACGTAGGCGAGCGCATCCGAGCCGTCGAACTCGTGGAACCCGACCGGGAAATTGATGCCCGGCTCGGCGTTGCGGTCGGTCTCGTACAACTCGTCGAAGACCGCCACCGGGACGTACATGGTGACGCCGCCCAGGGCGTCCACCACGTCGACGAATGAGAGCATGTCCACCATCACGTAGTGGTCGATGTCGAGGCCGGTGATGTGCTCGGACATCTCGATCATCGCGCTGGCACCGGGATCGACCCCGGGGAAGCGATCTGGTCGGACGGCCCCAAAACCGTAGACGGTGTTGAAGATGCCAGGCACCTCGAGGCCGTCGGGGAAGGCCAAGCCGCTCAGATTCCTCGGGAGCCCGAAGATGGCCAGGTCGCCGGTGGTCGTGTCGAGGCTCACCACCATCACCGTGTCGGTACGCACCCCGGACCGGTAAGGCCCGGCATCGCTGCCCAGCAACAGGACCGTCAAGCGAGATGGGCCTGGTGCCTCGACGGTGGTGGTCGTCTCCGGCGCAGTGGTCGTCGTAGGCTCCGGGGGCTGGGATCCGACAACGGACGAAGACGCGATCGTGGTGCTCGTGGTCGATGTCGAGGTCGTTGCCGCAACCAGAGGCGGCGGCTCAGGTGAAGCCTGGAACACGGAAGTCAGCGCTTCGTAGCTGCGCACCTGGACCCAGCCGAGACCCGCATGGGGAACTGCCACGAAGAGGAGCGCCGCCACCAGACCGATCGAGATGGAGCGGCCGCCACCACCTGCGTGGGCATCTACCACCGCCACCATGCGAAAGAGGCCAACGGCGATGTTGACGCCCAGCATCCCCAGCAGCACTTCGCGCCGGACGGCCCAAGCCGCGAACTCGATGGGATCGAGAGCGGCGTACACGCCAGCCCAGACGAAACCCACCAAAAAGACACCGGCGATCGCGAAGTAGGCAAACGCCTGCCCTCCCCTATCCACCGCCACCTGTCCCCATCCAGGCAGGAGCGCCGACCTCCAGGCAGCTCCCGCTGCCGACCGACGGCGTCTACGACCGCGCATATGTCAATGCTATGCGCCTGAGGGAATCACACAATGCGGCGGTTCGATGCCCAACGGGCGAGCTCATGCCGGTTCGACAGTTGCAGCTTCCGCAGGACCGCCGACACGTGGGTTTCGACCGTCTTCACGCTTATCGAGAGGCGTCGTGCCACCTGTTTGTACGCATAGCCCCGCGCTATCTGGCGCAGGACCTCTTTTTCACGGGGGGTCAACTGATCGAGTTCGGGGTCCACCGGCTGGGCGATGGCGCCGCCGAATGCGTCGAGAACGAAGCCGGCAAGCCGGGGTGAGAACACCGCATCTCCCCCGCTGACACGCTCGATCGCCTCGGCCAGTTCGTCGGGCGCGATCGACTTGGTCACGTAGCCGCGGGCGCCTGCCCGGATCATGGCGATGACATCCTCTGCCGCGTCGGAGACCGACAGGGCCAGGAACTTCACCTCCGGGAAGTCGGCAATCACGTTTTCGATGACGGCCAAACCGCCACCACCGGGCATGTGTACGTCCACCAGGACGACATCGGGCCGGGTAGACCGAATCAGTTCGACCGCCTCATCGACGTCGTCGGCATCCCCGACGACGTCCACACGATCCTGGAGTTCGGTGCGAACCCCGGTCAGGAACAGGCGATGGTCGTCTACGAGGAAGACCCTGGTCATGATGTCTCCAGATTCATCGACAGGTGGATCTCGGTGCCTTCTCCCGGGACCGAGTTGATGGAGGCCCTGCCACCGTGACGCTCCATCCGGCCGGTGATCGACTCACGAATGCCCCGACGGTCGGAGTCCACCTCCTCGAGCACGAACCCCTTCCCCTGGTCGGAGATCCAGGCCTCGACGACACCGTCGCCCACCTCCGAGTAGAGGGAGATGCGCTCCACTCCCCCGTGCCGGGCCGAGTTGGCCATTGCCTCTGTGGCTGCGGCGACCAGAGCACGAACGCGCGGGTCCGCACCTGTGTCGCCCACGTTGACGACTTCCACCTTCACATCGAAGTCAGCCTCGATCTTGTCGGCAGCCTCACGGAGAAGCGTCGAGAGGCGTTCTTCGCCCTCCATCTGCGCCTTCTCGTACAGCCACCGGCGTAACTCGCGCTCTTGGCTGCGTGCCAGCGTCACCATCCGCTTGGGATCATCGGTGCGCTGGATCATTGCCAGCGTCTGGAGCACCGAGTCGTGCAGGTGGGCCGCCATCTCTGCCCTCTCCTCTTCGCGGATGCGGCGCTTGCGCTCGTCGCCGAGTTCGCCGACGGTTCGAAACGCCCAAGGCCCGAAGGCGAACAGCAGACCCACACCGGTGACCAGCACTGCAAGCATCACCACGCCGGCGCCGGGGACGGCGGCGGAGCCGAAGATGCCAATGCCGACGAGAAGCAAGATGATCCCGGTCACGGTTCGCGAACGGACGTTTCCGGTGGTGGGATCGAAGATCCGCAGCAGCGCCGACCTCGAGTCGATTTCGCGCTGGTCGAGGAGGAACGCGCCTCCGAACACCAGTGCGGCTGCCGGCCAGAAGATGCCGTCGCCGGGCCAGATGCCCAGCGCTCTCACGAGCAGCAGGAAACCGAGGAATCCAAGTCCGAGTCCGACCTTCTGCTCGCGGGTGGTGCTCCGGTTGCCGGGGGTGGTTCCCGAGGTGTCGAGCGTGGCGGCCCACCCGGCCAGGTAGGCGAAGAGGCCGAAACCCCACAGCAGCGTCGTCGTGATGAAAGCAGCCCGCACGTAGACGGTAGGGATCCCGAAACGATCGGCGATCCCCGCCGCGAGACCCGAGATCACTTTGGTGTCCTCCCGTCTGACCACACCGAGGGCAGACGGATGGAACGAAGACGTCATGTACGTATCGTGTCACGCCTTGCCACCACGCACAATCGGGAACAACCCCTAGTGACCCCGGGGGTCTCAGGGATGGCGAGGGGTCATACCCGATAGACGCCGGGCTCGGGCGTGACCGATGCTGGCCTCATGACGAACGACAACAAACCCCTCGGCAATGTCCCTGCCCGAAGATCGACGTCCGACCGCATGGTGGCCGGCGTCGCGGCGGGAATCGCCACACGACTCCAGGCTCCACCGTGGGTGATTCGACTCACCTTCGTGGTCCTCACGGTCTTTGGTGGCGTCGGAGTCCCTCTCTACGTCATCGGATGGCTGCTCCTCCCCGAAGAAGGATCGGATGAGAGCCATGCGTTGCGGCTGGCGAGGAAGATCGACGGGAGCGGCCGATGACGCTCGAGACCCAAACACCGCACGAGCCAGCTTCTCCGCTGCGTCGGCCCAAGGGCGACCGCATGGTCGCCGGGGTGGCTGCAGGCCTGGCGGAGCGGGCCGAGATACCCACCTGGGTGGTCCGGCTCGCCTTCGTTCTGGCGGCCCTGAGCGGCGGCTTCGGCGTCGTGGTATACGCAGCCGGATGGCTGCTGATTCCCGAAGAGGGATCCGAGGAATCGCACGCGAATCGCCTGTTCGGGAGGGTTGAGGGTCCGGCGGCCTGGATCGGGCTGATCCTCATCGGCATCGCGATCCTGGTCCTCATCGACTCGGTCGGGTTCGTCAGGGGCGACCTTGGCATCGCGGCCGTGCTGATCGTGGCCGGTGTGCTCCTCTTCCGAGGAGACATGGGCCGGCGGTCTACGAATACGACAAAGAGAGAGCACATGACCACAGCAACAAAGACACCCATCGAACCATCGCCCCAGGTGCCCCGGCCGCCCAAGCCGCCCTCGCATCTGGGGAGGATCACGATCGCGGCGATCTTCATCGGACTCGGAGGGATGGCCCTCGCCGATCAGCTCAGCTCCGCTTTCGATCCGACCGCACGTCACTACCTGGGCGCGACCATGGCGATCCTCGGCATCGGTCTGCTCGTAGGAGCCTTCTTCGGGAGGGCCCGCTGGCTGATCGTGATCGGCGTTCTTCTCATTCCGACGATGCTCGTCGCAGCCGTTGCCGACCTTACGATCGACGGCGGCATCGGCGAGCGCAGGTTCACCCCGACCACGCCGAGCGCCATGTCAGACGAGTATCGCCTCGCCATCGGCGATCTCACCGTCGATCTGAGCGACCTTCAGCTGAATGGCAGTACGGTCGAATTCGATGCCCGGATCGGCATCGGCCAGCTCACGGTGATCGCGCCCGAAGACGCCGCTCTCGACATCTCGGCGAGGGCGGGGATCGGCGAGGTCAACCTCCTCGGTCGCACTCGGAGCGGAGTGGGCGTCGCCAACAGCGTCACCGCCGCGGGCGACTCCGGCACGATCCGAATGAACCTGAGAGGGAACATCGGCGAGGTGCGCGTCACGTACGACCGCACCACCGCGGCTGCGTCTGGAACGCGATTCGGCTCCACCGTGGTGGTCGTCGACGAGGCCGACCTCGAGAGCTCGTATTCGATCGACATCGGCGACTTCACCCTCGATCTGAGCGCACTGGAGCTGACCTCTCCCCGACGAGTCACCGTGAGCGCCGACACCGGATCGATCAAGGTGATCCTGCCCGGCCAGACGGGCGTGCAGGTGAATGCCCAGGTTGCGGTTGGTGAACTAGATCTGGTCGGACAGCGGACATCCGGTATCGGAGTGTCGGACGAATACAGATCGGGTGAGCGGATCCTCCTCGAACTGGATATCGAAATGGGAGCTGGAAAGATCAACGTGGAGGGACGCAGATGACACGCCACCGATTCGACTTCTTATCGTTCTTCTTCGGAGCGATCTTCACCCTGGCCGGGGTCGCATATGCCCTCCAGGAGAATCCTTGGAACTTCGTGTTCGACCTCTCACTGGGCTTCCGCTGGGTGGGTCCGGTCCTTCTACTGGTCGTCGGGCTGGCACTGGTCAGGCCGGTCTTCCGGAGCCGTCCCACCGACCCGGGCATGGCCCCGGCCGATCCGCTGGAGCCGCTCGAGGAGGCGGCAATGAGTGAACTGCCGGAGTCTCCGCTCGAGTAGAGGCGCACCATCACATCACTGAAGGGCCGGCATCTGCCGGCCCTTCAGTCGTTGAGGGAAGCGATCAGCTCGCCCTTGAGAGTGTTCAGCTTGTCGGTGAGCGAGACGTGGTAACGGTGGGGGTTGACGATCCGGCGGACACCAGGATCCAGGCGCTCGAGGTCGTTGAGACGTCGCTTCCGGAGCGTGTCGAGATCCTCCGGGACGGCGATCCTGGTCCCGCCGACCAACGCGGGCACAAGCAGAGGTTCGACCTCGGACACCCGGTCTGCAGGGAGTGACCGCATGACGCCCGGGACGGTCGGGTGGTGCAGGTGGAGGGGTCGTTCGGAAGCATCCTCATCGTGGAGGCCGACGAGATCGGCGGTGGCGGTCCCCCGCTCGTCGTACACGCGCCAGACCTTCTTCCGGCCGGGATTGGCGACCTTTTCGGGGCTGTCGGAGAGTTTGATCGCAGGCACCCATCTGCCGGCTTCGTCATGCACCGCCGCCACCTTGTAGACCCCGTCGAGACTTGGCGAGCCGTCGCTGGTGACCATCCTCGAACCGACCCCGTAGACCAGACGGGCAAGCAGATGATCCGCATCGAGGCCATAACGCGGAGCCTCTTCTGCGATCTGATTGCGGATCTGCCAGATCGTCAGCTCGTCGAGCGCACTCGACAGCACGATCCGGACCTGGTCGAACCCGGCAGCGTTGAGAAGGTCGGCCGAACGGACCGCGAGGTGCGCCAGGTCGCCCGAGTCGAGGCGGATACCGAGAGGAACGTGGCCGCCACTTCTCAACTTCTCGAACACCCGGATGGCATTGGGCACGCCGGACTCGAGGGTGTTCACCGTGTCGACGAGGAGCAGGCAGTCGTCGGGGTAGACGTCGGCATAGGCCTGGAACGCTGCCAGCTCGTCACCAGCCACCGCCATGAACACCTGGACCATCGCGTGGGCGTGGGTGCCTTCCGAAGGAATACCGAGTGCTGCGGAGGTGATGACATTCGACGAAGCGTGGCATCCGCCGATCAGGGAGGCGCGGGTGGCTC
>JBFGRR010000099.1:0-6496 GCA_041567215.1 Acidimicrobiia bacterium
GGTTCTCCTCGGTCGCCCGTGAGGGTAATGCTGCGGCCGATCAGCCGGTGTTGCGCATACCGGCCGCGACTCCGTTGACGGTGAGCAGAAGCGCTCTCTGCAGCAGAGGGTCAGGCTCGGTCTGGCCGCGGCTCCGCTCCAGCAGTGAAACCTGGATGTGGTTGAGGGGATCGAGATAGATGTCGCGGACGGTGAGCGTGCGTTGCAGGATGGGGTAACCGTCCAAAAGGTCGCTGCCCGTGAGTCTGGCGACCTCGGAGAGGGTCAACCGGTACTCCTCCTCGATCCGATCGAAGATGTGGTGATGTGCAGGGTCGACGAGCCTCTCGACGTACCTCTGGGCGATGTCGAGATCGGTCTTGGCCAGCGTCATTTCGACATTCGAGATGAACGTCTGCAGATACAGCCAGTTGCCGAACATCTCCTCCACCGTGTCCGTGAGACCGGCCTCTCTGGCAGCAGCCAGACCGGTGCCCACCCCGTACCAACCAGGCACGATCTGGCGGGTCTGGGTCCATCCAAAGACCCAGGGAATGGCCCGCAGGTCGTCGAGCCCCGAGGAGCCCCCGGGACGCCGCGAAGGTCTCGACCCGATGTTCATTGCGCCGAGCTCCTCGACGGGAGTGGACGACAGGAAGTAGGCAACCAGGTCGGGCTGGTCGACCAGCGAGCGGTACTTGGCGTAGGCGGCCGCAGAGATCCTCTCCATCGTGTCCGTCCAGCGATCGAGCACCACTTTGGGCTGCCGAGAGGTCCGGTGGAGCAGAGACGCCTCCAACACCGAGGAGAGGGCCAGCTCGAGATTGCGGGCCGCCAAGGCCGGAAGCCCGTACTTGTCGGCTATGACCTCGCCCTGTTCGGTGATCTTCACCGGACCGTCGATGGTGCCGAAGGGCTGGGCGAGGATCGCCCGGTGGGTGGGTCCCCCGCCGCGCCCGATGGTTCCGCCCCGCCCGTGGAAGAGGCGCAGGGTCACGCCATGCATCTGTGCCGTGTTGCGGAGGAGCCTCTGCGCTTTGTAGATCTCCCACTGCGAGGTGGTGATGCCTCCGGCCTTGTTCGAGTCCGAATAGCCCAGCATCACCTCCTGAACGTCGCCCCGCAGTGCAACGATCCTGCGGTACGAGGCGTCGGACAGCAAGTCGTCGAGCAGGTCGCCGGCGCGCCGCAGTTCTTCGATCGTCTCGAAGAGAGGAACGATGTCGATGGCTGCCACATCCGTGTGGATGTCGATCAACCCCGCCTCACGGGCCAGCACTGCGCCGGCGAGCACGTCGTCGATGCCGGTCGTCATCGAGATGATGTAACTGTCGATCACCTCTGGCCCGAAGCGCTCATGGGCGAGACGGATGGCTCCGAAAGCTCCGAAGGTGGTGGCTGCACGTCCGGCCAGGTTCGAGGTGGGGGAGGAGAGGGGGCGCTTCCCGGCGAGTTCAGCCGACAGGACGGACGTCCTCTGCTGTCGGGTCATCCCTGCGTAGTCGACGTCGAGGCGCTGATAGAGCTGCGCCATCACCTCGTGATGGCGTTCCGCATGCTCTCGTACGTCCATCTTGGCGAGATGGAAACCGAAGGCCGCCACGTTCCTCATCAGCTTGGCGAGAACCCCATCGGCGATCAGTTCGCCTGCATTGGCGTGCAGGGAGTCGCGGAGCAGGCCGAGCTCGTCGAGGAGGTCGGCGGCGGACTGGTAGTCGAGACCGGGTGTGTGGACCGCACCCTCGGCGATCCTCCGCCTCGTGTTGACGAGCCTCTCGTGGATGAAGGCGCACTTGAGGCGGTAAGGCTCGCCGGCATTGAGCCTGGCGAACCTCTGGTACACGCCTGGTAGCGCCTGGCGGTCGGCTTCGAGCGAGTCGATCAGCTCCCGGGAGGCCTCCCGGATTCGTGTCGATGTGGAGAGCTCCTCGGCGACTGAGGCGACCATCTCGGCAAGCGCACGAAGCCCGTGGTCGTGTTGGAGTTCGAGCACCTCGAGAGTCACGTCGGGCGTGACGGCAGGGTTGCCGTCACGGTCGCCGCCGACCCACGTTCCCATCCGGATCGGCGGTCGGGTGTCGACGTCCCAGCCGAGCCTCTCGAGCTGGAGGGCGCTCTCGTCGGTGAGCACCGGCATCGCTCCCTTGAAGACCTGGACCAGGTAGAAGAGCGCCGAGCGTGCCTCGTCGATCGGCTGTGGACGTTCGGAGCGCAGTTCGTCCGTCTGCCAGATCTGGTCGATGAGTTCGGCACTGCGCCGGTCGATGCGGGCCCGCTCCGACTCCTGCCTTCGGGGATCGGCCCGCTCCTGGAGGAGCCCGGCGATCCTGCCGAGCTTGGTGTTGAGGGTCCGCCGGGCGGCTTCGGTCGGGTGGGCCGTGAACACCGGTCTCAGCTCGAGGCGAGCAAGCACGCCCTCTGTGAGTTCCCGATCCACGCCGGCGCCGAGGATGCGCGTCACCGTCGCTTCGAGGGTGCGGTCCTCGTCGAGGTGGCTCAGATCACCCACCCGGTGGACCTGCTCGGCCACGTTGGCGAGGTAGAAGTAGGTGGTGAAGGCCCGGGCGAGGTTGATGGTCTCATCGAGGCTCAGGTCCAAGAGCTTCTGCTCTACCTCCTGTCGGCCTCCCGAGCGCGCAGTCTTCGCCACCGCCCTGACTTCCTCGACGAGATCCAGGAGTTCCTGGCCGTGTTGACGAGCCAACGTCTCGCCCAGTTGGGCGCCCAGTCGCCGGATGTCGGCGCGGAGCAGCTCGTCGCGTTCCATCCACAAAGGCTAAACGGCTGCGGTCAATCTCTCTCGAGGAGTTGGATGTGATTGCCGTCGGGATCGGAGATGGTGACGAAACGAGCCCTGCCCGTGTCGGTCACACCGCCGATCGGCTCGATGCCGTGGGTGGTCAACGAGGAGATGACCTCGTCGAGGTCGGCCACCCTGAAGGCGACGACGGCACTCACGTCGGCATGTGGTCCCTTCCCTTCATGAAGAGCGAAAGTCACCGGCTCGGTGAGCATCACCTGCCAGCCGCCGTGGCGGGCCGCCGGTTCCATACCGAGAACGTCTGCGTACCACCCCGTGGACGTCTCCAGATCCTCGACCCAGAGGAAGACCGTGTCGATCGCGTCGATGTGCACCTCCAAGACGCTACCTGATACGGTTTCGCCCCTGTCATGTTCGACACTCTCACCCAACGATTCGAAGGGGTCTTCACACGCCTCCGCTCCAAGGGACGGCTGGGTGAGGCCGACGTCGACGCCGCCCTGCGCGAGGTCCGATTGGCGCTCCTCGAGGCGGACGTCAATGTCGCCGTGGTCCGAAGCTTGTTGGGGCGGATCCGTGACCGTGCTCTTGGCGCCGACGTCCAGAAGAGCCTGACTCCCGGCCAGCAGGTCATCAAGATCGTTCACGAGGAGCTGATCACGACCCTTGGCACGGCTCCTGCCGCCCTCAACAAGGGAGCGGCGCCGCTCACGATCCTCATGGTCGGGCTGCAGGGATCTGGCAAGACGACCACCGCCGCGAAGCTGGCGGCGCACCTCAAGCGCCAGGGTCGGCGGCCGATGCTGGTCGCTGCCGATCTGCAGCGCCCCGCGGCCATCGAACAGCTGGAGACGCTCGGGGGAAGGATCGGCGTGCCCGTGTACACCGAGCGCGCCGGGAAGCCCCGCAAGCTGGTCAGAGGGGCGATGAACGAAGCGACACGGCTCGGCCGCGATGCGGTCGTCATCGACACGGCCGGCCGGCTCCAGATCGACGGCGAGCTCATGGCGGAACTCGCCGACATCCGCAAAGAGGTTTCCCCCCATGAGGTTCTCCTGGTCGTCGATGCGATGACCGGCCAGGACGCAGTGAACGTGGCGAGTGGTTTCGCGGAAAAGGTGTCGATCACCGGCGTGGTGATGTCGAAGCTCGATGGCGACGCGCGCGGTGGGGCCGCCATCTCGGTGCGGGAGGTGACCGGCGTCCCGATCAAGTTCGCCGGGATCGGCGAGGGGATCGAGGACTTCGAGCCGTTTCACCCGGACCGGATGGCCGGGCGGATCCTCGGCATGGGTGACGTGCTCACGCTCATCGAGAAAGCCGAGCAGACCTTCGACGAGGAGGAGGCCGAGAAGGCTGCGCGCAAGATGCAGAAGGGCAAGTTCGACTTCGAGGACTTCCTGGCCCAATTCCAGATGCTCAAGCGGATGGGACCGCTCAAGGACATCCTTGCTATGATCCCGGGCGCCGGATCGCATCTTCGCGATGTCGAAATCGACGATCGTGATGTGCGTCGCGTCGAGGGGATCATCCGATCGATGACACCCGAGGAGCGCCGGAACCCAAAGATGATCGGCGGAAGCCGGAGGCGCAGGATCGCGACCGGGTCGGGCACCACCCCCCAGGACGTGAACCGTCTCCTCAAGCAGTTCGCCGATGCGCAGACGATGATGAAACAACTGGCCGGAGGCCGGGGGATCCCAGGGATGCCCGGTCTCGCTCCCGGCCGACGAGGCAAGAGGTGAAGTGAATGGCCGTCAAGATGCGGTTGATGCGGATGGGAAAGAAGCGGTCGGCTCACTACCGCGTGGTGGTGATAGACGGTCGTGCTCCCCGTGACGGCCGTTACATCGACCAGGTCGGTCGATACGACCCCAACCAGGATCCTTCTCTGATCGAGATCGACAACGACAAGGCAGTCGACTGGCTCTCCAAGGGCGTCCAGCCGACCGACTCGGTCCGCAAGCTCCTGGAGATCTCCGGCGCGATGTCGAGGTTCAAGGTCGCTTCCGGCAAGATCCACGTCGTTGCCCCCAAGACCAAGGCAGCACCGCCGCCGGTGGCCGAAACCGCCGCCCCGGCCGCGGAGGCGGCGCCTGCAGTCGAAGAGCCTGCAGTCGAGGAGCCTGCGGTCGAGGAGCCGGTGGTCGAGGAACCCCCAGCCGATGAGGGCGCCGAGGATTCCGCCGATACGGAGGAGGAGTGACCGTGGCAAAAGGCGACATCGTCCGCAACGTGGTCACCTACCTGGCCAAAGAGATCGTCGAGGATGCCGACTCCGTCGAGGTGACCATGGTCGAGCAGGGTCCCGACGAGGTGATCGCCGAGGTGCGTACCGCCAAGGGAGACCTGGGCAGAGTCATCGGTCGCAGGGGCCGGGTGGCCCGGGCGATCCGAACGGTGGCCCAGGCCGCCGCCGACGAGGAAGGTCTGCAGTCCGGGGTTGAGTTCCTCGACTGACCGCATCGTCGTAGGCCGCATCGTCAGACCGCACGGCCTCACCGGCCATGTGGTCGTCGATTCCGACACCGATCATCCCGGCCGGTTCGCCCCCGGAGCGGTGGTGGACGCCGGTGGGGCGACCCTGACCGTGGCTTCTTCGCAGGCAACCGCCAAGGGCCTGTTGGTCCGTTTCGAGGGCGTGGCCGACCGCAATGCCGCAGAGGGCCTGAGGGGCCTCCGGTTGACCATCGCCGACTCAGAGCGGCGGCAACTCGAAGCCGACGAGTTCTGGCCCGACCAGTTGCTCGGACTCGAGGCGCGCACGCCGGACGGATCGGTGATCGGCAGGGTCACGGAGGTCATCGAGGGTGTGGGTCAGCATCGTCTGTCCCTCTCGACCGACTCCGGACCCAGGGTGATCCCCTTCGTCGCCGAGTTGGTGCCCATCGTCGATGTGGCCCACGGATACCTGGTGGTCGCAACTATCGAAGGGCTGATCTGATCAGCTTGCGTCGAGTTGCACGGCTGTCAGACCGTTCAGATCGAGGGTGACCGCTCCCGTGGGCCCATTCGGGAAGAGAACGACGAAAGATCGCCACAGATCCTCATCGGTGGCGGGCGGCACGCTCGTCTCGCTGGTCTCACCGGACCCGCTGGTCAGCGTGGCTTCTATCAGGGGGATGTCCCCGCGCACGTAGCCACCTACCGAGAACGGGAATGTCACCGCGCCGCCGGCCGGTTCCACCACGACGACGGCAGGGGTGGCGAGCGCCGGATTGGTATAGGCGCCTCCACCCGGGCGAAGATCGACCAACGCTCGTCCTGGCCCGCGTCCCGACGAAACCCTGGCCAGCGCAGGGGCAGCCAGATGGATGTCGACGAACACCGTTCCGTCCAGCGAACGGACTACGAAGACCCGGTCCACCAGCTTGGTGCCGATCACCTGGTCGCTCACGTGGGACTGCTCGATCCGCGATCCGAGGGTGACGCGAAGGACACCCGCATCACGGATGAAGAAACCTGCGATCGCCGGTGACTCCAAGGCCGGAGCGCCCCCTGCGGTCCCCAACTCGATCTCGAGTCGCTCGCAGGCGGGGAACTCTTGCCAGTGGATCCTGGTCACGAGGGCCGCATCGGCACCAGAAGCAGGAAACGCCCCGAGCGCACCTTCCGGTGAGAACGGCTCCGACCCGGTCAGGCACACCTCGGTTTGGGCGCCGGTGGTGGTGGTCTCGCCGGTCGTGGTCGTCGTCGACTCCGAAACGACCGGTTCCTGTGTGCAGGCAGCGGCGACGAGCAACAGGACGAGGGCGA
>JBFGRR010000100.1:0-6463 GCA_041567215.1 Acidimicrobiia bacterium
CGTATTGGTTCATCACGTGTTCGAGAACGCCGACGCCCTGATCCACTATTTCTCGACCACAGCCACCGAGCACATGCGCTCGCTGATGGCGATCGCGAAGCCTGACCTGCATCTCGTCCGGGGAATCGAATTGAAGGCGCACGTCCGCGACGCTGTCCTCGCCAAGGGGGTGGACGCCGCCTTCGGCGAGCACTTATTTGGGTACGTGAAGAACGACTACCGCATGCCCGACCCGGCGACCGCCATCAATGTCACCGCCAAGTGGACGAACAGGCCCAGCGACACCTCCAACCTCGACGAGTTGATCCATTGGTGGCAGCAGGTTGGCACCGACGCCTTCGACCTCGAACAGGGACTTCTCCGCTTCGAGGCCTACCAGGTGGTCGGTGAGGATGCACTAATCATCCACGAGGTCTTCGAGGACAGCAAGGAACTCAAATTCCACCTGACCAAGGGCACCGCCGAGCGTTACAAGAAAGACATCGACCGGATCGCCGACCCCGAGCGCTACTTCTTCCGCGGCCCTGTCTCGTGGACGATCCGCACCTATTCCAAGTTCATGCACCTTCCGGCCACATACTCCAGCCGGGGAAGCCACTTCACACGCGGGGGCGGGAGTATGAGCGACGGGACCACCTGAGCAGCGACAGGTTGTGGCCGCCGTCGTCGTCAGGCAGCGAGAATACCGACCGGGGCATCCGGCCGCTGGGCGTCTCCGGAGGTGTGAGTGCGTGCGCCGGCGCCACTTGCCTCGACAGGTATTCGAGCGGCCGGCGTCCTCTCGTCGATGGCGACGTACGGAACCACTCGATGCCACATCGAGCACCCGCACCGACTCTGGATCCGGCACACGAGCGGCGCGGTAGCGACAAAGCGGCGGCGGCGCCCGCTCTAGATGTGCAGTTGTGTGTGGGCGCGTAGTGTGACATGACCACTCGAAGGGACGCAGCCTTGGATGCTTCTGATCCTGCGTACAAAGGGCAAAAGGACTACGGGCCACTTCTCCTTGCGGTTTATGACTGGTGGGTGCTCGGTTTCATGGCTCGGGCGGTTTGGCGGTCACCGACGCCGGCGATCATCGAGCGTTACCGGCCACTGTTCGGTCAGCGGCATCTCGATGTCGGGCCCGGGTCGGGATACGCAATCGACGTCGCGGCCCCGGATGGGATGGAGTTGACTCTGCTCGACCCCAACCGCGACGTTCTACGCCATTGTGCGAAGCGACTGTCGAGGTTCGACCCGATCGTGATCGAAGCCGACGTCCTCAAGACCCTCCCGGTCCAGGGGCCGTTTGACTCAGCCGCCCTCAGTTTTGTGTTGCACTGCCTGCCAGGCCCGATGAAGAGCAAGGCTTCCGCCATCCGAAACGTGGCAGCAGTCCTCGAGCCTGATGGCGTTCTCTTCGGCGGCACCGTGCTCGGATTGGAGGAGGATCACTCAGCACCTGCCAGAGCCTTCATGAAGGCCTTCAACAAGCGGGGCGCCTTTGACAACCTGACGGATACCCGAAACGGTCTGCGAAGCATCCTGGCGGCATCCTTCTCCGACGTCGCAGTCGACGTCGTGGGATCGCTCGCATTCTTCGAAGCTCGAAACCCCATCCACACGTAACCGGCAAAACGCGACCCTCCGCGTCGATTCACGCGAGCGCTCGCCCCCAGTATGCCGAAACCCGGCAGCGCTGGAACAGGGCCTGGAGACTCCAACCGGTCGAGGACGGCGACGATGCGATTCCGCGCCGGAGCTGACCACGTGAGAGCACACTGCCCAGAACGCGTGCCTGACCATGCTCGTAGAGGCAGGGTCCTTCACTTCGTGCACAAGGCAGCAAGTACGCGAGGAGGGGAGGCGGCCATTCGGGCCGCCTCCCCCGATGCCCACACAGCACCACCGGGAGGGCGCCTCGAGGAGTCCTCGCTACTCGGTGGCCAGGGTTTGCGCGAAGGTGAGTACGTCGAGCACCTGCTGGAGGCTCCAACCGTTGACGATGGCCGACGGCATGCTGGTGCCCGGCTGGCCAAACCGAACCTTGTGGAAGAACTCCCACGGGTTGCCCGCAGCGATGGTGCCCAGATACTCGGGCTCTGCATCGTCGCCGAAGTTGAGCTGAGTTCCGTCATCGCCGTGACAGGCTGCGCAAGCGGTCGAGTACAAGGGCGCACCCGCCGCCGCATCCCCGCCCACGGCTGCCTTCGTATCCGGATCGATCAGTGGGCTGTAGTCCTCGAGACCCTCCGTGACGAACGCCGCCAGCTTTGCCAACGCCTCCTCGCCGATGACGGAGAAGTCGTGCTTCGGATCGACCCTCCCTGACAGCATGTCGACCACTTCAGACGCACTCTTGGAGGTGCCCAAGATTCCCGGGAACCCTGTCAAGTGCGAACCCGAACCGTACGCACCGTCGGCACCCCGGTAGTCCCAACCGTGGCATTCCTTGCAACGCCAGGTGTCTGCGCCGCTCCGCTCGTTGGTCGTCTGGCGCGCCCAGATGGGGTTGTCGTCGGTCGGCTCATCCAGGCCGAGCACCTTCCACCACTTGTCGTACAGCAAGCCACCCTCGACCGCGTCAGGGCTGGGGCCCGCCGCGGTGGGGAGCGTCTGCGAGAATGCGATCACATCTCCGACGTCCTGGAGACTCCACCCGTTGACGATCGCCGATGGCATCTCGGATCCCGGCTGGCCAAACCGAACCTTGTGGAAAAACTCCCACGGGTTGCCGAGGGCGATAGTGCCCACATACTCCGGCTCTTCGTCATCGCCGAAGTTGAGTTGGGTTCCATCAGCGCCATGGCACGATGCGCAGGTTTGGGCGTAGAGGGTTCCGCCGGCGGAGACGTCGCCACCGATGATCGCCTTGTCGTCGCCGATCAGCGGCCCGTAGTCCTCGAGACCCTCGGTGACGAAAACAGCCAGGTCTGCCAGCGCCTCGTCACCCATCACAGAGAAGTCGTGCTCCGGGTCGACCTTCCCAGACAGCAAGTCCATGACCTCGACAACGCTCTTGGAAGTCCCGAGGATCCCCGGGAACCCGGTGAAATGCGAGCCTGAGCCGTAGGCACCGTCAGCGCCCTGGTAGTCCCAACCATGGCACTCCTTGCAGCGCCAAGTGTCGCCACCGCTCCGCTCGTTGGTCGTCTGCCGCGCCCATATCGGGTTGTCGCCCGACGGCTCGTCGAGACCGACCACTTTCCACCACTTGTCATACAGCAACCCACCCTGCACCGCATCGCCGGCCGGCGGTGCCATGGTCGTGGGGGTAGTAGTCGCAGTCGTAGTCGTCGTCGACGCAGTCGTGGTCGTCGTGTCCGCAGACCCGTCCCCACAAGCAACGAGCACCATCAAAAACACTGTCGCCATCGAGATGCGTCGGACCGTATTCGTCCACCGCATGACACGCTCCTCCCGGGCAGACGCAACAGTGCGCCGACCCCACGTAGATTCTGATATCAACGTACGGAGGCTTGAGCGAACCCACCACGGACCCAGGTCGGGACCGCTATGCGACCTTGGTCGGATGGGCGCCGAGCCCCTGGCGCACGGCTTCCCCGTAGAATTCGACTGCGTAATGCGGACCAGTCGATGAGCATCCGTTCAGCACCAAGAGCACAGTCGTGGCGACAGATGACCTTTTCGGCGCAGTTCCTGCTTTTCGGGATCCTCGTCCTCCTGCTCGGGAGTCTCATCATCGGGCTCTGGGCACAGCAGGAGATCCGGCAGGTGGTCACCCGGCGCACCGCAGCGGTGGCAGCCCTCTATACGAACAGCTTCATCGCCCACCACGTTCAAGGTCTCGACTCCGCCGGTCTCGATGCGACAAGCCGAGCTGCACTCGATGACCACCTGGCGTACGCGCCGCTCGGCGATGACCTCGTTGCGTTCAAACTCTGGGCCCGAGAAGGGATCCTGGTGTACAGCACCAACTCGGCGGAGGAGGGCCGCCGTTTCGAACTCGACGACGACCTCGCCCGCGCGTACCAGGGCACGGTCGTCTCGCACATCACCGATCTGGAGGGACCGCACAACGAGGCAGAGCGGCCGATGGGACCCCACCTGTTGGAGACTTACGCTCCCATCTACGGGACCGGAACAGGCGATGTGATCGCGGTCGCCGAGTTCTACCAGTCCCCAGATGCGCTCCTCGCGGACATCCGGGCCGCCCAAACTCGGGGCTGGGTGATAATTGCCGCCGCCACCGCCACGATGTACCTCCTCCTCGTCGGCCTCGCTCGCCGTGCCAGCCGGCTCATCGAGACGCAGCGCCACGCCCTCGAGGGGAATGTGGCCAGCCTCACCGAACTCGTGCGCCGGAATCAACGACTGCAGGAGCGCATGCGTGAGGCCGCGGGGAAGAACACTGCGATCAGCGAGGCGTATTTGCACCGAATCTCGGCAGACCTCCATGACGGGCCTGCCCAAGACGTTGCCCTGGCGCTGATGCGCCTCCAGAACGTCGCGGAGGATCGTGAGACAGGATCCGGATGTGAAGAGCTGGAGTCGGTGCAGGCGGCCCTCGAGTCTGCCCTCACTGACATCCGGTCGCTCGCCGGAGGTCTCCGCATGCCCGACATCGAGCATCTGACTCCTGTGGAAACAGCCCAGCGGGCGATCCGGGAATTCGAGCGTGTCGCCGGAGACACGGTCGACCTCCGCTGCGCGCCCGGCGTCCCGGATGAGGTGGGGCTCCCCATCAAGATCACCATCTACCGCATCCTCCAGGAGGCTTTGGCCAACAGCTTCAAACATGCGAGGGGAGCGAGCAGGGCTGTCCACCTGACATCGATGGATCACACCCTGGCCCTGGAGATCACCGACGATGGGCCTGGCTTCGACCCGACGCTTCCCATGCGCGGCGAAGCGCTGGGCCTTGCCGGAATGCGAGAGCGGGTCGAGGTGCTCGGAGGTAGGTTCGGCGTCATGACGGGACCGGAACTCGGCACCCAGCTGAAGGTCACTCTGCCGCTCACCACGGCCTCGAGCGCCAATGACTGAGCTGATCCGCATCGTGGTGGCCGACGACCACCCGCTCTTCCGCCGGGGAGTGATCGACATGCTGTCCGCCGAAGAGGACTGCTCGGTGGTGGGAGAAGCCGCGAGCGGCGAAGAAGCACTGAAGCTCGTGGCGGACGCAGAACCAGACCTTCTGCTGCTCGACGTGAGCATGCCCGGGGTGGGCGGGTTAGCCGCGGCCCGGCGCGTTGCGGACGGCAGTCCGGCGACCCGAATCCTCATGCTGACCGTGTCCGAGAGCGAGGACGACCTCCTCGCCGCACTCAAGGCCGGGGCAACAGGCTACGTCCTCAAAGGGGCGCCGCCGCACCGAGTGGTCCATGCTGTCCGGGCGGTGGCGGCCGGCGAGGTGTTCATCACCCCCGCGCTGGCGGGCACGGTGCTCTACGAGATGACACGGGACAAGGTCGAGGAAGATCCCCTTGCGACCCTCACCGAGCGCGAACGCCAAGTGCTGCAACTCGTCGGCGAAGGGTTGACCAACAAGGAGATCGGCGACCAGCTGCATCTTTCGGAAAAGACCGTCAAGCACTACATGACGGGAGTGCTTCAGAAGCTGCACGTTCGCAGCAGGGTCGAGGCCGCTCTGCTGGCTGCGCGGCGTCAAGGTGCCGGGAGCTGAATGCGCCATTGGGGTTCAACCCCTGACTCTCGACCGTCGCTGCTACGCAAAGAGCTGGACCACCGGCCCTGTCTTCGTAGCGGGAGAGCACGCAAAGCCCTATCGCTGCCTGGACGGCTTTGCCGCGAAGCGTCTTGAGGACTGGATGGTGACCCGAGACGCGGCGGATTGGCCAGGGTCCGATGGTGGCCCACCGCCATGGCCAGGTCGGGGTAGGTTCTTGAGGGGGGTGAGTGGAATGCGCCTCATCATGGCAGCAGGTCGACACGCAGAATCGCCCGAAGTGGAGAGTCGTGACAGACAATGAAGGACGGAGATCGACAACCGCGGCAAGGTTGCGTTGGCTGCTTGTCATAGGACTCCTGGCGGCCAACCTTTTCCTCTTCGCGATGGGTTCACTCGCTGCGATCCGTGGCGGGGGACTGAGCGATTGGGGAAGCGGCGCGGGCGGACTCGGCGGCTGGCCCAACGAGTTCATGACGTACTTCAGCTTCGTCATTGGTCTGGCAGCCGGGATCGCCACCTTCAGGGAACGGCGCACGATTCTTGTGGCTGTGGGCGTATTCGCAACCGGCCTGATCATCAGCACTGTGTTTCTCGACGTCGCGCATCTTGTCGATCCCTGCGCTCGCAATTGGTGGGACTTCTCGACCACCGTCGGAGACACACGCATGTGCTCGCCGCAAGGTGAGGTCGCCGTTCGCTTCCACCTCCTTCTCCATGGAGCATTCGGCGCACTGGCCGCCGGCACAGCCGCCGTCATCTACCAGCGCAAGAACCTCTTCGACTGATGGCCACCAGCGGCAAGGTCTGAGGAGTGATCGTGAAAGCGCC
>JBFGRR010000101.1:0-6450 GCA_041567215.1 Acidimicrobiia bacterium
CGGACGGTTTGGGTGGCGGTGGCAGCCGAGGTAAATGCCGGACTGCTCGGCATCATCGAGGTAGAGGCCACCGCCGGCGCCGAGTTCGTTCCATAATCGGCCCATGGGCAAGAGCACTCCGGCCACCACCGCCCTCATGCGGGCCGGGGTGTCCCATCGAATCCACGAGTACGAGCTCTCCGGGGATGGGGACTCCTATGGCGAAGCGGTAGCCGCTGCCCTGGGGGTGGATCCGGCCCGCCTCTTCAAGACCTTGATCGCCGAGGTGGATGGACAACCGGTGGTGGGGATCGTGCCGGTGTCGGGACGTCTTTCCACCAAGGCGCTGGCGCGTGTGGCGGGAGGCAAACGAGCCCTCCTGGCAGACAGGCCCACGGCCGAGAGACTGACGGGTTACGTGGTGGGTGGTATCAGCCCGTTCGGGAGAAAGCGTGACCTCCCTGTCTACCTGGACCGGTCTGCGATGGGCTTCGAGACGGTCTTCGTCAGCGCGGGATTGCGCGGGTTGCAGGTGGAGGTGGCCCCGCAGGTCCTCTGCGACCTGTTGCCGGTGTCCCTCCACGATCTCTCGGAATGAGAAAACAGCGGGGCCGGTGCCCCGCCGTTCTCTCACTCGACAGAGGTCGGCTCAGAGATGGCCCTCGAAGGTGCCGCAGACTGTCTCCGTCACCAGTGCGGTCACCACATAGGGATCCATGTTGGCGTTGGGCCTGCGGTCCTCGATGTAGCCCTTGCCTTCGCGGGCCACCTGCCAGGGGATCCGCACCGAGGCGCCTCGGTCGGATACGCCGTACGAGTAGTGGGTCCAGGGTGCCGTCTCGTGCAGGCCGGTCAGCCGGTGCTCGATCTCCGCCCCGTAGTTCTCGATGTGGAGATCGTGGCGCTTGCCGAGGGCTTCGGCCGCGGCCACGACGGGGTCATAGCTCTCCCGCATCTCCTTCGTCGAGAAGTTGGTGTGGGCGCCCGCACCGTTCCAGTCGCCTTTCACCGGCTTCGGGTCGAGATGGGCCGAAACCCCGTAATCCTCGGCGCTGCGATAGAGGAGCCAGCGGGCGAGCCAGATCTCGTCGGAGGCCTCGACGGGGCCGAGTGGTCCGATCTGGAACTCCCACTGCCCGATCATCACCTCGGCGTTGGTGCCCGAGATGCTCAAGCCGGCGGCCAGGCAGTTGGATGTGTGCGCCTCGACCACATCGCGTCCGAAGATCTCGTCGAATCCGACGCCGCAGTAATAACCACCCTGAGGGGCGGGGTAGCCGCCGGTGGGGAAGCCGTAGGGGCGTCCGTCCTTGAAGAACGTGTACTCCTGCTCGATGCCGAACCAAGACTCGTGTCTGGCGTACTTCTCGGCGACCTTGACGCACTTCGCCCGGGTGTTCGACTCATGGGGTTCTAGATCGACCGTGAGGACCTCACAGAGGACGAGGACGTCGTCACCGCCGCGAATGGGGTCGGGCACGATCTTGACCGGGTTGAGCACGCAGTCGGACTGGGATCCGGGAGCCTGGTTGGTCGAAGAACCATCGAAGCCCCAGATCGGCGGGGAATCCCCGTCCGGGACGATCTTCGTCTTGGAGCGGAGTTTCTTGGTGGGGATCTGTCCGTCGATCCATATGTACTCGGCGCGATATGGCATTTCACCCTCTCTGACGATGGCAACGTTGGGACTCTGGCAGCGCCCGGTTTCTTCGAAGTTGCCCGAACATGAACAACGTGTTTCGAGTATCCCATCTCGGGCCGCGACCCGCCCCGGGGCGTGGTTCTCGCGGGCCGGAGCGCGTTGCGCCGCGAACCGTTACCCGATCGCAACGGGCGATCGTCGAGAGCTGGGGGTTCAGGGCCGGTCGATGCCGGCCACGTCGTAGGCCTCGGACTCCTCCAGGGTCTCCTTGTCGAGGAGCGCCATCGTCAGATTCTCCAGGCGCCCCCGCTCGCGTCGCAACGTCGAGAGTGCGTCGGTGTAGCAGTCGTCGATGATCCGGCGCACCTCGGCGTCGACCATCTCGAGCGTCTTCTCGGACACCTGGGGACGTCCGAATGCATCGACAGATCGTTCGTCGTAGACGGTGACGGGACCGATCAGCTCCGACATCCCCCAACGGCCCACCATGCTCCTCGCCAGCATCGTTGCCTGGACCATGTCGTTCTCGGCGCCGGTCGAGACCTTCCCGTAGACGAGCTCCTCGGCTGCCCGCCCGCCCAGCATCCCGACGATCCGCCCGTGCAGGTAGTCCACTCCGTAGGAGTAGCGGTCGGCGTCGGGCGCCTGGAGGGTGACGCCGAGTGCCCTGCCCCGGGGGATGATCGAGATCTTCCGCACCGGATCGGCGCCGGGCTGCAGCATCCCCAGGAGAGCGTGACCCGACTCGTGATAGGCGGTGCGTTCCTTCTCGTCGCGGCTCATCATGATCCGCCGCTCGGTCCCGAGGACGATCTTCTCGAGGGCATCGGTGAAGTCGTTGACCTGGACCGCCGTGTGGTCTCTGCGGGCGGCCATCAGCGCAGCTTCGTTCACGAGGTTGGCCAGGTCTGCTCCCACCATTCCGGGGGTGGATGAGGCTATGGCGCCCAGATCGACCTCGTCGTCGAGAGGCACCTGCCGGGTGTGGACCTCGAGGATGGCCTTGCGGCCCCGCTGGTCGGGCGGGCTCACCGGGACCTGGCGGTCGAACCGCCCGGGGCGGAGGAGTGCGGAGTCGAGCACCTCGGGCCGGTTGGTGGCGGCGATGACGATCACGCCCTCCGAGCCGGTGAATCCGTCCATCTCCGTGAGGATCTGGTTGAGGGTCTGCTCGCGCTCGTCGTGTCCGCCGAGACTCATGCCCCCGCTCCGCGACCGCCCGATGGCATCCAACTCGTCTATGAAGACGATCGCCGGGGCCACCTCTTTCGCCTGGTTGAAGAGGTCCCTCACACGGCTGGCCCCCACGCCAACGACCATTTCGACGAACTCAGAGGCAGACATCGAGAAGAACGGGACGTTGGCCTCGCCGGCCACCGCCTTGGCCAGCAGCGTCTTCCCGGTCCCAGGCTGACCCGAGAGGAGAACCCCTTTGGGGATGCGGCCACCGAGCCTCGTGTACTTCTTCGGGTTCTTGAGAAAGTCGACGATCTCGATGAGTTCGTCCTCGGCGTCTTCGATTCCGGCGACGTCGGAGAAGGTCGTGCGCTGTGCAGTCGCCTCGTAGCGGCGGGCCCTGCTCCTGCCCAACCCCCCGATACCGCCGAGCGCCGAGCCGGCCCGTCTGTACATCGCAAAGATGATCCACACGAAGATCAGCCAGGGTCCGAGGCCGAACAGGAGCTGCTGCCAGATGGGAGTCGGGGCGTCGGGGTCCTGGGCGTTGACGTCCACACCTTGTCCGATCATGCGTTCGAAGAGGTCGTCCTCGGCGAAGGTGGGCCTGACCGTTTCGACGAGGATCGACACGATCTGCTCGTCGTTGGGATCGGGGATCTCGGCTTTGAGCGTCGCCTGGATGGTCTCACCGGTGGAACTCACCGACTCGATGTTCTCGGCGTCGAGCTGCGTCAGGAAGTCCGTGTAGCTGATCCTGATGCGCGGGTCGGGACGCAGCAGGGCGTTGGAGATGATCAGGTTGAAGGCCAGGAGCAGAGCCAGCATCACCCATATCCACCGCCGGCCCGGAGGTATTCCGAGCAGCTTCGGCTTCTCCTCGTCCTCCTTGTCCATGCCTTCGACTCGCCAGCCGGGCTGCTTCTCGGGTGATGCCATCAGGCCTTCGAAGATACCTGTCGGGCGCTTCAATGCGCGCGGCGATACCGTTGCGACGATGCCGACCAATCGCGACGTGGTGGCCTTTCTCTACGAGATGGCTCGTCTCACGACGCTCGCCGAGGAATCACCGCAATCCTTCAAGGTTCGCGCTTACGAGAACGCCGCCCACGGGGTCGAGGGAACTCCAAGCCCGGTCGAGGTGATGACCGTGGCCGAGTTGACCGCCATCAAAGGCGTCGGCAGGTCGATCGCCGAGAAGATCCGGGAGTTCGTCGAGACGGGGAGCGCCAGGAAACTCGATGAGCTGCGGGGCGAGTACCCGCCCCCGTTCATGGAGCTGACGAGGATCCCCGGCCTGGGCCCCAAGACCCTCAAACTCATCAGGCGAGAGCTAGGCGTGGAGAATCTCGACGACCTCAACCGGGCCATCGCCCTGGAACAGCTCAGGGAACTGCCCGGTCTCGGGAAGACCAGCGAGGAGAAGGTCGCCCGGGCGATCGAACGGCTCGGGCTCCATGGGAAGGACCGCCGAACGCCCATCGCCGAGGCGCTCCCGATGGCACGTTCGCTGTGCGAGCAGCTGGGTGCGATCGAGGGCGTGGAGTCGGTCCAATACTGCGGGAGCTTGCGAAGGTTCACGGAAACGGTCGGGGACATCGATATCACGGTCGCGACCAGCGACGCCGCGGCGGTGATGGGATTCGTGGAGCGTCATCCGAGTGGCGTAGAGGTGATCGGAGCGGGTGAGACCAAGACCTCGATCGTCACCGCCACAGGGATACAGGTAGACGTGCGCGCCGTCGAACCGTCCCAGTTCGGGGCGGCGATCCTCTACTTCACCGGCTCCAAGGCCCACAACGTCGCCTTGCGTCAGCGGGCCATCTCGGACGGGAGGCTGCTGAACGAGTACGGCCTGTTCGAAGGCGACGACCTGATCGTCTCGGAGACGGAAGAGGAGGTGTACGAAGCTCTCGGTCTGCAGTTCATCCCGCCCCCGCTGCGTGAGAACACCGGTGAGATCGAAGCCGCCTCGCGCTCGTCGCTTCCCGAATTGATCACCGTCGAGGCGATACGGGGCGATCTGCACTACCACACCGACCGCTCCGGCGACGGCCGGTCCTCACTGGAGCAGATGGTCGGGGCCGCCGTAGACCGCGGCTACGAATACCTGGCGATCACCGACCATGGCGAGGACCTGGCCATCAACGGTTCATCCGCCGAGGAGATGATCGCGCACCGTGATGCGATCCGCGAGCTCGGTGCCCGCAACCCGGGGATCAGCATCCTGTTCGGCTGCGAGCTGAACATCGGGCCCGAAGGCGCGCTCGACTACGACCCCGAGTTCCGGATGGGATTCGACTGGTGCGTCGCGTCGGTCCACTCGCACTTCGACCTTCCTCAGGCCCGCCAGACCGAACGGATCCTCACGGCCCTGGCAGACCCATCCGTCAGTGTCCTCGGCCACCTGACCGGGCGCTACATCGGGCGCCGACCGGGCATCGAGATCGATGTCGATGCGGTGCTCGAAGCGCTTTCGATCACCGGTGTGGCGCTGGAGGTGAACGGGGCGTTGCAGCGCCTCGATGCGGCGTCGGAGGTGGTGCGGAAGGCCGTGGACGCAGGGGTGAAGCTGGTGATCTCGACGGATTCGCACCACACGTCCGAGTTGGTGCGGATGGAATACGGCGTTCTCACCGCCCAGCGAGGATGGGCCCCGGTTTCGTCCGTTGCCAACGCATTGCCCAGGAAGGAGTTCCTCGAGTGGGCCGCCTCTCGGCGATCCTGATCATCGCACCGTTGCTCGCTGCGGCCGGCCTCCCGTCGCTCGCGCTCTCCTGTGAGCCGATCGTCGAACCCTCGGTGCTGGACGCGGCCAACCGGCCCGTCGTCAAGGGCATCGTCGAGCGCGAGACGATCGCCGCAAACCCACTTCCCTGGGGGCGGTCGGTGGCCGCGGCGACCCGGGTGTGGGGAGACGTGAGCGTGGAGCGATGGCAGACCACAGGCCGCAAGGGTGAGGATTGCCCGCGGCAGCGGTACCGCGAGCGCGGGGTGGTCGAGTACGACTACGTCGCCCCGCCCGAAGCCTGGGAAGGGCGCGTCGACGGGACGATCGAGGTCCTCGACATCGCCGTTTCCGTTGTTCTCGAACAGCGCTTCGGGGCGCCTGTCGTCCTCGATGTCACTGCCTGGGACCGCACGATGGCGTGGGTGCGCGTGTTTCCCTCTGCCCTGGTGTCACCGGTGATCGCAGGATTGGGTATCGGCGCGTTGTGGAGGCGACGCCGCAACCGACCCGATTATCTGTTCTGAAGCGGTTGGCCGCCCTTTTCGGGCCTCCAGGGGTGGTGCATATACTCGCTCGGTCGCCGCTCTTGGAGAACCAACGAAGATGCTGAACACCATCCTTGCGATCGCGCTGATCTCTGGCGTAGCCGCACTGGTCCTGGCCGTGTATTACACCCGTGTGGTGCTGGCCACAGATCGCGGCAACCCCCGCATGGTCGAGCTGTCGGATGCCATTCGTGAAGGCGCGATGGCCTTCATCCGGCGGGAGTACCTGTGGGTCGCCGCTTTCGTGGCTTTCATGGCCGTCCTCATCGCGGTTTTCCTGGAGTGGGGACGTCCCTGGGGCGCCATCGCCTACATCTTCGGTGCTCTGCTGTCGGGAGGGGCCGGGTTCGTGGGCATGCGGATCGCCACCGCCGCCA